>CAYJCS010000044.1:0-9690 GCA_964368715.1 uncultured Bacteroidaceae bacterium
TTTTCCGCTCCAATAAGCGCACCTTTTTCTTTAACTTTTTGAGCAATATGTTTGTGGTGCGTTCCGGCCTTAGAATAGAATTTTTGGTCATAGCGACAACTTTGACTATGGGCATAGCAACGGTGGTTGCAATTAGCAACGTTGTCAAAAACATGTATATGAACGGCGACAACGAATTGCTGTTGCGTTTTCCTGTCAACGGCAAGGAGATTTTGCTTGCAAAATCAATTTACTGCGCGCTGCATAATCTTGTCATCTGCTTTATGTTGACGCTTCCTTTCTACGTGGTGTTCGGCGTAGTTACGAAAGCGTCGGTGGGATTTTATTTTGCGGCGATCGGCATGATTTTATTCTCGTCGTTGTTGCCTTTCTTTGTTGCAAATCTGGTGGCCATTCCGGTGATGCGTTTTGTCAACCTCGCCAAAAACCAGTTTTTGATCATATTGTTGTTTACTATCGGGCTAATCTGCGCCTCATTTATCCTCTACATGCAGGCACTCTCGGGCGTGCTTGAATATCTCAGCAATGAAAAAACCACGCTTTTCAGCATGGATACAATTGCGCAATACAAAATCTTTGCTGCAAACGCTTATCCTTTCAACTGGTATGCGTACGTTCTAAACGGCAAGGTAACCGGAGGAATGTTGCCCAAAGATTTGGCTATGTCGTTCCTTTGGATTTTCATTATCAACGTTGTGCTTGGAGTGGGCGCGTATCTTGTAACCGCAAAATTTTATTACAACACAATATTAAAAGGAATCGAAACAGAAAAGACTTCATTCCAAAAGAAAAACGCAAAGAACCGCAAACGCACCGTTTTCGGCACTCTTTTAAACAGAGAGTTCTTCTTGATTTTCCGCAGTTTCAACTATAGTTTCCAATATCTCGCTATGGCTTGCGCCGCGCCGGTTATGGTTTATTACTGCAACGCTCTCGCTGCAACAATGGGCAAAAAGAGCGTCGGCGCCTCGATTATCCCGGGACTGACTCTTCTTGTCATCATTATTTTCGTCACCATAATCGTGTCGTTTGCATCGACCAGCATTTCAAGAGAGGGCAACGCGTTTTATCACACGAAAGTGATTCCGGTAAGATTTTCCACGCAAATTCTCACCAAACTGTTTTTGTATTCTTTGGTGGCAACGGCGTCGGTCATTCTATGCTGTTTAACGGTCGGCATAGCGTTTGCAACCGATAAAGGCGGAAATCTTTTGTCGGTCACTGACGTTATCGCCATATTCGGCATAAGCGAAATGACCGTCCTTGCTCAAACCTGCCTGTCGATGTGGGCGGACGTCAAGGCACCCACGTTCAACGTGTCCGGTGACGGCGAACTTGTGAGCGCAAACAAAAACGTGGCGCTTTCGCTGTTTGTCGGAATTTTGACAGCGGTAATATTCGGCGTGTTTGCAATGATATTCAGTTTCCAAGGGCTCACCTTCGGCGATTTTTCAATCAATATGCCGATGGGCCAAGTGTACGGCATATTGGCAGGTGTTTCCGGCGGTATTCTTGTCGGCAGTGTTTGCCTCCTCTTTATCAATCTGGAGAAACGCTACCGCAACATTATGCCGTAAGAATGCTCTTCATTTCAGTCAAGAATGCTTCCAAAAGATTGAATAACATAAATTTATAGCATCATCTCTATAAACAAACTCTGGACGAGGAAACGATACTAAAAATAATACCGAAGTGAGGACAATATGAAAAAAATAATGATAGGAGTACTGTCTTTAATACCGATAGTGATACTGCTTGTTGTTCAAGCAGTGTCTGTCGTTGTCTCATCGCGCACCCATATCGGAGTTGAAGAAATTATCCTCGACCAAACGGAAGTTGATATAGAGTTTGCAAACGCGGTATTTGACTTCGACGATTATATAGAAGTTTCCGTATTGCCCGAGAGGGCTACGGATAAAACCGTCACCTGGAGCATTGCCGATTTGGAATGTCTGGATACCGATTATGCCGCAAAATTGAAAGATTACGCCGAAAACGGTGACAGTGACAATTACACGGGAGAAATTGTGCTACCGACTGCAACTATGGTTGACGACGACGGCAATCCCGTAGATTCCAACACAACGGGCAAATTCCGCCTCTTCAGTTATTGTTCTTTCTACGTCGAAGCGCAAGCCGAAACTATGAAAGCGAGGTGTTTGATTTACGTCGGCGGCTATAAAGTTGAAACAATAGATTTGGTCGGCACAAGCGAAATTTCAGTTGGCGAAAACTCGCTGTTAAGTGCTGCGTATATCCCTCTGGACAGTATTATATCCGAAACCGTTTGGGCAAGCAGCAATACTTCGGTTTTGAAAGTAGACGGAAACGGAGGCATAAAGGGCGTCGGCGCGGGAAGTGCGACTGTGACGGTAAAAGCTATCAGCCCCGGTATGAACGATTATATCTTTAGTAACGAATTTGCAGTTACCGTAACCGAGGGCACATCTGTTTTCGGAAGTAGCGTTAACGCGCATCAAAACTCAACGCTTTTATCGGCTCTGGGCTTGACGGAGTCGGATATTGACTTTGTAGAAAACGGAGTTGTAGAAAATCTTGCAGGGAACGACGTTCTGCGCTTCACAAACGAAACTCAGCCTGCAGTAATCACAAAAAAACAGGGCGGCACGGTGACGATCACGCTGTGCGGCGAAAACGAAATCAAAATCGACAATGCCGCATTGTATGCATTTGATGAAAACACGATAGAAAATTTTGTGCTTGCGGTGGGAGAAATTCCGCTTAGCCTTACGGCGTTATGGCGCAGTGATTTGCGTTTAGGACTGCCAAGTAACGTTGTGTGGCAATCAGACAGACCGTCGGTCGCCAGCGTGGATACAAACGGCAAGGTTACAGGTCATAAACGCGGTATAGTGACTATCAGCGCAACTTACGTCGACGGTGAAAACTCCTATGTGGCCGACATCAAATTACTTGTGGAAAACAAGGTGTCATCGCTTCTGCTCAACATTACCGACAATTCCTTAAACGTTGGTTTGGCGCGCGAAACGGTTTTTGCATCTTGTGCGTATACAGATGACACTTACAGCGCACTAAAGCCGAATTCGGTGACGGTTTTATCCGTCAGACCCAAAGCACCCGCAGATGAAACGGAACTCAAAATCTATTTG
Source organism: uncultured Bacteroidaceae bacterium (assembly GCA_964368715.1). Taxonomy (GTDB): domain Bacteria; phylum Bacillota; class Clostridia; order Christensenellales; family CAG-917; genus RGIG4097. Next base: position 3,132 of record CAYJCS010000044.1, read on the forward strand.
GACTCTTTCAATTTCGAAGTATTTGAAAAAGACGGAGAAGGTTTAATCCCAAGTGATAAAGCGGCCTTTGAAAGCAACAAACTTGTTTTCGTGCCGGAACTAATTACGGAGCGCGTTTCTTTGCTTGTCAAAGTCAGCGCTAAATATCCCAAATACGAAACACTCAAAGAATTTTCAAAAAAAGAATTCAGTTTGAACGTAACGGACGGCATCAGCATCGACTCTTATGCTTGCTTGCAAGCCGCGTCGACAAGCGGCAAGGAAATATGCTTTGTCAGCGACATAAAAATGTTAGACGGTGATACGACTCCGTTTACAACCTATTGGCAGGGTACCGTAAGAATCGAAAAATCGCTGTGGGGAAATAACTGCATGTTCAGCGCAGCAAACGGACAGATGTTTGAATATACGTCCTTGATGGAAGTAGTGGAAGACAACGTAACCGTAAGCAATATCAGAATGCGCGTCAACGAGGTCGGAGATGAAATCACGGACGCCAACGGTAACGCCGGACTTACGGGTAAAGGCATCGGCACAGGCTGTTTAACCTACAGTTCGGGCAGAATCCTTCAAAACTTACGCATCGAATATTGCCTTATCGAAAACGGTAGCGGTTGCTTGAACGTTTGGGGCGTGGTTCTTAGCGTGGAAGGCTGCATCTTCAGAAACACTTCGGGGGTTGCGGTTTACGTTCCAACCGAAAGGGCGGGCGACCGCTTGACATACAGTTATCTGACTGTGACAAACTGCGTTATGTCCAATATGGTAGGCACGGGTTTCAGTTTCTCTTATTCGGGCTACAGCGAAGCGAAAAACGCCGAATCGATAGCACGTGCATTAGCCGACGTGGCGGCGGGTCGCAACACGACCTTTACGCAAAAGGGATTTTTGGATATCTACAATTGGCAGAGCATCGACATTATGAATTTGCTTGACGTGGACAGCCTTGGCGAAACGCTTGGCGCGGCAGCCAACGCTTTTGCCAGAAACGAGTTTGCCACAAACGCAACACTGAGACAATATTACTGTCGTTATAACGGCGTGGACTATTTCCATATGGGATTTTTGACGAACGGACTTACGGAGCCCACTTATCTGGAACCGCAACTTGAGGACAAGAGATTCGACATGGTAACCACGGAAATCCTTTCAGTAAAAATTTTCAGAGAGGCGCCTCCTGTAAAATTCTGGGGTTACAGGGGAAATGAAACCAGCATCATCCCGGGGAAGACTTATTCTGTCAATTCAAAATTGATAGCAAAGCTTCACGGAGAATACTAATAAGGTCTGAAACTCTGCGGAGCAATCCGCAAGGAGTATTTATGAAAAAAGTAACAATAGGTATTTTGGTATTAATCCCGATCATTATTATGGTCGTTGTTTCACTGGTGAGCGTTTTTGTTTCAACGAGAACGCATATCGCCGTTGACAACGTTGAACTTTCAAAGTCATCAATAGACATCGAACTTTCCGAAAGTACGTACGATTTGAACGACTACTTGGCCGTTACCGTAATGCCCGAAAAAGCCACCAACAAGAGTTATAAATGGTCTTTTGAGGAGATAGAGTGTCTTGATGAAGGTTACTGTGCAGACTGGGAAAATGGTGTTGTCGCCGCTCCAGCGACGTTGGTTGACGATAAAAACAATGAAGTTGACGAAAACAGCACCGGGCTTTTTAAAGTCAACAGTTATTGCAGCTTTTACGCAGTCGCTCAAGCAGAAACAATGAAGGCAAGATGTTTGGTTTACGTTGTTGGCTATGAAGTTGAAAGCGTCACCCTCGTGTCTCAAGACAATTCCGAATTTAACGTCGGTGAAAAGCGTCTCCTTTTCCCAAACTATACGCCCGTTGACAGCATAGTCGGCGACACTGTTTGGGAGTCGGATAACGAAAGTGTTGCGACGGTTGACGGAAACGGCGTTGTCAGTGCAAAAAGTGTCGGCACGGCGAAGATTACCGTACGCGCCAAAGTGTTCAAAAACGAAGAATATGTGACATCTTCACCGTATATTGTGACTGTCAGTCCGGGAGTAAGTCTTTTTGGAACGGATATTGCCGTCCACACGACCTCGGTAGCGCTGTCTTCACTTGGCATTTCCTCTGCAGTGGCCGTTGAAGGTTGCACAGTCGAGGGTGATAACGTTGTTTTTGAAACAGGAATTATATCGGCGAAAATCAGTGTCGACGGTCAAACGGTCAATCTTAAAAGAGTGGGCGCGGACGCTATAGAAATAGACAATGCGGCAACGTTTGCATACGCTGAAGGCGACGATCATTTTGTGCTTGAAGCCGCAGATTTACAAAGCGGTGAAAAACTTCTTCCTCTTCGCCTGTCCGTCAAGTGGGCAAGCGATCTTAAGAGCGGCAAGCCAAGTTCAATCGAATGGTCGTCCGAAAGGCCCGCTGTTGCAAGCGTAGACAGCAACGGAAACGTCGTTGGCAAATCAGACGGCATCGTTATAATCACTGCAAAAGCGGGAAATCAGATTGCAACTTTATTGCTTGACGTAAGGAAAAAAGTCACAACGCTTTCACTTGATAAGACTACGCAATCTCTTGCCGTCGGCATAGCAAAGGAAACGATTTTTGCGGATATGGTTTACGTAGAACCGGACAACCCCGACAATCACGCAGTGACTGAGAATTCACTAAAAATCAATTTTATGCGTCCGTTTATCGATAAAAATGCTGACATAGAAGAAAAAGCTGCGTTTTACGAAGCGTTTGACTTTTCAGTTTCTTCGCCTGACGGAATACAATACGCATCAATTGAGGAAAACACTGCGGTTTTGAAATTCAACAACGCAAATATCGAAAATTATTATCAAAATAATGAAGAAAGATTGGTGCTCGCCGTCACGGTAAAAGCCAAATACCCGAAATATAAGTCGCATGCATCTTACACCACTTGCACTTTCGACATTAACGTAGTGCACGGAGTGTGCGCATCTAGTTACGCTTCGTTATTCAAGGCGACCAACGATTATAAAAACGTATGTTTGATTTCAAACGTGCAAAGATTGACGATCGGTGACCCGACCATTTTACTTCGCGGAGCGCTCTACGGTAACAATTTTACCGTAAGCGGCTCTGATGCAACGGTGTCGTACAAGGATACTAAACTCATGAATGTAAGAACTGACGGTGTTTTGATTTCCAACGTTTGCCTACGCTGTATCGGTGACATACAAGAAGAAATAACCGACGCAGAAGACAATGTCGGACTAAAGGGCATATGTGTCTACGTTGAGGGATACGAGGACCCGTCAACGCACGTTTATGCTCATATTAAAGACGTTACGTTTGAATACAGCATATTTGAAAATTGTTGCATAGCCATACGCATTTATGGCGGGTCTGTGAAGGTCAACGGATGTATTGTCAGAAACACTTCGGAAGTGGCATTTTACGTGCCTTCCTATATCGAAGATAAAACAGGGAACGACGGCATACACCGTCCTGATAACAAGTGGGCAGGCCTTACGATGCGCAACTGCGTTATGTCCAACATGCTGGGCACAGCCTTCAGTTTCTACTATAATGGCTTTTCAAACGGAAGCAACCAGTTCAACAGTAAAGCACAGGCAGAAGCAGCGATTGCGGCAGGGTACAACACAGTGCTTTATCAAGAAGGTTTCCTGGATATTTACAATTGGCAGGAATTGAACGTTGTGAATCTTTTACCTCCCGGAACACTGGATGAAACTTTGCAGAGTGCATTGAACGCGGCAATCCGCAGTGCAATCGGCAACAGCCAAGTAAGAGAAAATTACAGCGTCAAGCATAACGGCGTCGATTATTTCCATCTGGGATTCATATCCACCGGTATTTCAGAGAAAACTTATCTCGAAACTCATTTTGAAGATAAGAGAATACAGAAACTTTTAAGCGACGATATTTTGCCGATAAAACTCGGCGATTATGCGGTATCGCTTTATACCTACGGCAAAAACTACGGAGATCTTCGTCCGAATAAAACCTACGAAGTCAACTCAAAAATGATAGACAAACTTAACAACAAAAATCAAACGGAAGCGTAAGTTTGTTATATAGTACGGATTTGAACAATCAATCCGTATCACATAAATATTGAAGGGAATGCTCTTATGAAAAAAGTAATGATTGGTGTGCTAATTTTGATACCGCTCGTAATCATGGCAACGGTAGCGGCTGTCTCTACCTTCGTGTCCACAAGAACACATATTGCGGTCGACGATGTCAATTTCGATAGCCATAAAACAGTAGTATTGCCTTTTGGAGAGGAGTATTATGACTTGAGCGATTCTCTTGAAGTTGTGGTACTTCCGGAACGTGCAACGGACAAAACGGTGTATTGGAGCATCACCGACCTTGAATGCTATGATGCCGATTATGAACTTAGATGGAAAAACGGCGAGGCTGATACTCCCGCAGTGATGGTGGACACCAACGGCAATGAAGTAAGCGATAACACAACCGGTTGCATTCGCGTTGTGAGTTATTGTTATTTTTATGTCAAAATCAGTGCCGAAACAATGTCGGACACTTGTCTCGTTTACGTTGGCGGCAGCGATGTGGAAGCGGTGAAAATCGAGGGTGAGAATTCATTTGCCGTCGGTGAAAAGTCGATGCTTTCTGCAGTTTTCAATCCGGTGGACGCGATTGTGCCTTCCGCTGAATGGGAAAGCAGCAATCCTCAAGTTGCAAAGGTCGACGGAAACGGTATTGTGACCGCTTTAACTCCGGGCTCAACACAAATCGCCGTTAAAGCAAAAACTTACAGCAAAGACACTTACGTAAACGGCCTGCCTTTCACGGTTTCGGTGACGGAGGGTTTGACATATTTCGGTTCGACCATAAACATTCACGACGCATCCGTGCCTCTTGCGAATCTAGGAATAAGCGAAGCAGTTGCAGTGGAGAAATGCTCAATTGACGATGGCACGTTAACTTTCGACTTTGGCGAAATCAACGCTTCGATTGCCGTTAACGGACAAACCGTGACCCTAAGCCGTGTCGCAGAAAGTGCGATAACCATTGAAAACGCAGAACTTTTGGACTTCAATTCGAGCAGTTACGCTTTGGAAGCAAACGCGTTGCCGCTGAAACTTAGCGCAGTTTGGGCAAGCAATTTAAAGACGGGTAAACCCTCGGGTATTCGTTGGTCGTCGTCGCGTCCTACCATTGCTACGGTGAACAACCAAGGCGAAGTTATGGGCTTATCGGGCGGAATAACAGTTATTAAGGCAAGTTACGGCGAGGGAGAAAACGAAGTTAGCGCAAGCCTAACGTTGTCTGTGGAAACAAAAGTCACCAACCTAATATTAAAAACAACAGACAGCAAACTGGCAGTCGGTCTTGCTCGTGAATCGGTGTTTGCCGATACCAACTTCATGGACGTAGCGGCAGGGACAACAGAAAGCAACTCTCTTGAAGTCGATATTGCGTATCCCAGCGTTCCGGAGAACGAAACCGAAGCCAATGCATTTTATAATACATTTATTTTCGACGTAAAAGAAATCACCCCTGAGGGAGAGATTTCAAGCATCAAAGCACACTTTGAAAAAAACATACTCAAATTCAATTCTCAAAAAATTACCGAAATGACTGTTTTAAAGGTTATCGTTTCGGCGCGGTTCCCAAAGTATGAGAATCTGTCGTCGTATACGGTCAAATCATTTACCGTAAAAGTAATTGACGGCGTATCAGTTTCCAATCAAACGGAACTCAGGAAAGCGGGCGAGCAAAACCTTGCTGTTGCACTTACCGACAACATTCCCGTGACAAATCCTTCAAGGTCAGAAAATTCGGTTACTCTTAATAATTCTCTGTATGGCAACAATAAAATGATTTCTTCCACGGCAGACGAGATACCCAACAGAGGCTCTAAATTTTTGTATTGGACAGGCAACCTTGACGTTATCGTGTCAAACGTTTACGTACGTGTGAACGAAGTGGGAGAAGAAATCACAAACGCAGAAGACACGGAAGGTCTTTTGGGTGTAGGTATGTATTTCGACGGGCTGGAAACTGCTATCATTAAAGACGCGAACAATCCTCGCGACGAAGAAAATCCCGAAAAACGCAGGATGAAGGTGCGTTTGGAATACAGTCTAATCGAAAACAACCGTCAGTGCGTCAACTCTGACAGTTGCGCTATGACTATCGAAGGTTGCATAATGCGCAACTGCCTTGAAGTGGGCATTTGGATGCCAACCGATATATGGGATTATGACAACGGCTTGGTACGTTACAGTGACCTGGTGCTGAAAAACTGCGTTATGTCAAATATGGTAGGCACCGCATTCACTTTCACTTATGATCGCTACAGCCTCTATTACGCCGGTGAAGAGATAAAAAAATCCGAAAAATATTTGCAAGCCATGGCAGAAGGCAAAAATTCTTCTGTTTCGGTTGAAGGTTTCTTGGATGTCTACAACTGGCAGCAGTTGAGCGTATTATCCATGATTCCAACGGATGGTCTTGGTCAGAACTTCGCTGAAGTCACTCCCTATATAAACGGTCTTTTGCGCAATATGTTGGAAACGGACCCGTTCTTTGCATCTTACCGTTACAC
>CAYJCS010000045.1:0-3433 GCA_964368715.1 uncultured Bacteroidaceae bacterium
AACTACTTTCACTTCCAGTCAGGGACTGCTTCTGATGATCCCCGTGATGCACCGTATCGCCGGTGAGCGTCTGCCCGGAGTGCTTCACGTCGCCTCCCGTACCGTCGGAACCCACGCGCTCTCAATTTTCGGAGATCACTCCGATGTTATGAACTGCCGTCAGACCGGATTCGCTCTGCTCTCGACCGGCAGCTCGCAGGAGATCATGGATCTTGCTCCGGTCGCCCACCTCGCGGCGGTCAAAGGACGCATTCCTTTCCTGCACTTCTTCGACGGTTTCCGCACCTCTCACGAAGTGAGCAAAATCGACGTAATCGATTACGACGAAATGAAATCCCTCGTCAATTTCGCCGAGATTGACCGTTTCCGCATGCGTTCACTCAACCCCGAGCATCCTCATCAAGCAGGCACGGCTCAAAACCCCGACATCTACTTCCAAAATAGAGAAGCGGCAAACAAATATTATGACGCCGTCCCCGGTATCGTTACCGAAATGATGGACAAAGTGGGCGCGCTCACCGGAAGAAAATATAAACTTGTCGACTACTACGGCGCTGAAGACGCAGATCGCGTTATCATAATCATGGGTAGCGGCGCTGAAGCATGCGAAGAAACCGTTGATTACCTTAACAACAAAGGCAATAAAGTAGGCCTTATAAAAGTCCGTCTTTACCGTCCTTTCCCCGTCGACGCACTTATCAAGGCTCTGCCCAAGTCCGTGAAGACAATAACCGTCCTCGACCGCACGAAAGAAGCAGGTTCCCTTGGCGAACCTCTGTATCTTGACGTTGTTTCCGCTCTCAAAGAAAGCAACATAAACGTGGAAGTTTTCTGCGGACGCTACGGCCTCGGCAGCAAGGAATTCAATCCTTCAATGATAAACGCTATCTATGCAAATATGAGCGGCGAAAAGAAAAATCACTTCACAGTCGGCATAACCGACGACGTGACTTTCACATCACTTGAAGTCAAAGAAAAAATCGACGCGGCAGAAAAGAGCACCATTTCATGCAAATTCTACGGTCTCGGCTCTGACGGCACCGTCGGCGCAAATAAAAACAGCATCAAAATTATCGGCGACCATACCGACAAATACGCTCAGGGATATTTTGCCTATGACTCCAAAAAGTCCGGCGGCATCACAATTTCCCACCTGCGCTTTGCAGACAAGCCTATCCGCAGCACATATCTTATCGACCAGGCGGATTTCGTGGCGTGCCACAATTCTTCCTACGTTTTGCGTTACGATATGCTCTCCGATTTGAAAAACGGCGGCACTTTCCTTCTCAACTCCCAGTGGGAGCCTGAAGATATGGATACAAAACTTCCCGCCAAGATGAAGAATCTGATTGCTCAAAAGCACATCAAGTTCTACACCCTCGACGGACTGAAAGTCGTGCAGGAACTGGGCGCAAGCAAGGGCGTCAACACCGTAATGCAGGCGGCATTCTTCAAACTGGCAAACGTCATTCCATATGAAGACGCAGAACGCTATATGAAAGAAGCCATCAAGAAAACGTACGGCAAGAAAGGCGACGCAGTCGTTGCTATGAACTGCGCTTGCATCGACAACGCAATCAAGGAACTCAAAGAGGTCAAATACCCCGAAAGTTGGGCAACCACCACATCGGGAGCCGATCCGCTTCCCGTCCCTAACGACGAATATTTTAAAAACTTTATCGCTCCGATCACCGCTCAAGAAGGCGACAAACTGCCCGTCAGCGCGTTCAATCCCTCAGGTATCGTGCCCACCGGCACCACCAAGTTTGAAAAGCGCGGCATAGCGGTAACGGTTCCCAAGTGGATCCCCGAAAACTGCATTCAGTGCAACCGCTGCTCTCTCGTGTGCCCTCACGCGACCATTCGTCCCGTGCTTGCAACCGCCGAAGAGTTGAAGGATAAACCCGAAGGGTTTGTCACCAAACCCGCGACCGGCTTTAAGGGCTATGAGTACCGTATGCAGGTCAGTCCTTTCGACTGCACGGGCTGCAATAACTGCGTGGCAGTGTGCCCTGCAAAAGAAAAGGCACTCGTGATGGTTCCTCTCGACGAGGCAATCGCAAACGAAGAAGACCATTGGAATTATGCAGTTTCACTCAAAGAAACAAGCGCAGAAATCAGCAACTTCGCAAGCGTAAAAAACAGCCAATTCAAGAAACCTTTGTTTGAGTTCTCGGGCGCATGCGCAGGCTGCGGCGAAACTGCTTATATTAAACTAGCAACTCAACTCTTTGGCGACAGAATGGTAATTGCAAACGCAACCGGTTGCTCCTCGATTTACGGCGGCAGCGCACCAACCAGCCCCTACACCAAAAACGACAACGGCCGCGGTCCCGCATGGGCGAACTCGCTGTTTGAAGACAATGCAGAATTCGGCTTTGGCATGCACATCGCTTATCAGCAACGCAGGAATATTCTTGCGAACATCATCACCAATCTGCTTGGCCTTGAGAATATCGACGTCGCGTTCAAAGACGCTCTGCACGGCTGGCTTGACAATATGAACGACGGACCTTTGTCCGAAGCGGCAAGCAAGACAATTCTTGAACTGCTTCCCGAAGCCAAAAAGAACGCAACGGGCATTACCCTCGACCTGCTTAACTCTATCGAACAGCGCAAGGACTGCCTCATCAAGAAATCCATTTGGATTATCGGCGGCGACGGATGGGCATACGATATCGGTTATAACGGTGTTGACCACGTGCTCGCAAGCGGCGAAGACGTCAATATCTTGGTTCTTGACACCGAAGTTTATTCCAACACCGGCGGACAAGCGTCCAAGTCAACTCCTACCGGCGCAATCGCAAAATTCGCGGCAACCGGCAAGCGTACAAAGAAAAAAGATCTATCTTTGCTCGCCATGGACTATGGCTACGTTTACGTCGCATCCGTCAGCATGGGCGCCGATATGAATCAGGTTGTAAAAGCGTTCTCCGAAGCGGAAGCGTATCACGGACCTTCAATCATAATCGCATACGCACCGTGCATCAACCACGGCATCGATATGAGCAAATCTCAACTTGAAGAAAAGAAAGCAGTGGAAACCGGCTATTGGCAACTTTTCCGCTACAATCCCGCTCTCAAAGATACCGACAAGAACGCGTTCACTCTGGATAGCAAGGAACCCACTGAAGATTATCAATCCTTCCTTATGGGCGAAGTGCGCTACGCATCGCTTGCCAAACAGAATCCCGACGCTGCAAAAGTCCTCTTTGCGAAGAACGAAGAAGACGCCAAAGAAAAGCGCGCATTCTATGCAAGAAAGGCGGAGTCGAATTGGAAACCCAACAAAAACTGATGCCACAGGCATTGCAAAATCCCGCACAAGTGTGCGGGATTTTTTTATGCCGACATCAGTTTTTGTTGTTCCCCCTCCCAAAGTCGGCGCGCTGCCTATCGCATAAATCATTTTGCCGTTCGCGTGCCTTTGTTT
>CAYJCS010000045.1:3533-9438 GCA_964368715.1 uncultured Bacteroidaceae bacterium
GTCCTTTTCACGCCTGCTCTTCGCGGGCTGTGGCTTTTGGACGGCGGCTCCTTTTCCCCTTCCGAAGTCAACTCGCTGTCTATCGTACAACTCATTTTCCATTCGCGAGTTTTGGTTCGGCGGGGACCCCATATGAAGTGCGACCATAAGAATCAATAAAAACAATAAATTTTTTTCTAATAATTGGATTTTACAGGTATAACTCATGCAAATATAATATTTTTTTGCTTGTGCTGGTACTTTTATTTTTTTTAATTACTCAAGAAAACAGCACCCGTTGTTTGGGTGCTGTTTTTGGTTTTTGAATTCTTTAAATTCAGGTTAATTAATCCGCTAAGAATTTCAAGGTCGGCAATTTGTCATTTACTTGGGGCATATCCCATGCCGCCGTGTCGAGCGACAAACTGCTTGTGAGCCAACCCGAGTTGCGGATATTGTTAAACGGTTCCACTCCCGCCGTATCTTGAATTTTTCCTTCAATTTTATCCGACTCAAACACGGAAAAGTTTGGCACACCGAGGCCGTCTTTTGCGTAGATAATGTCATTTCGGCTGAGGCTCTTTTGATTGTCGTAGAACACGCTCGAGTAAGATGCGGACTGACTTCCGCCTACTGAATAGCCAACTGTATTTTCGAGTTGTGCCGCGACTGTGGCGGTGACTGAAACGGAGCTGTATACGTTTGCAATTGTCCCCATATAATTGCGTCCGGAGATGCCGCCTGCGTATGTTTTTGCACCCTCCGCATCTGCATTGCCGTTAACGGTGCCGCCGAGCAGTATCGAACTTTTTACGCTGCCTCTTAATTCTCCCCCGTCCGTGAAGTTATAACCCGTAATTCCGCCGGCGCAATTTGTGGCACCGATGCCGGCCGCTGTGGCACTAACAGTAACATAATCTATTTGGCAGTTGAGTATATTTCCCCAGTTTTCGCCTGCCACTCCGCCTGCCATAGTAACGCCGTTTTCCGAACTACTCGTTGCTTCAACTGTTACGTCTGTTTGGATATATAACTGATTGCAACTTCCTGCATAAAGGAATCCTGCAAATCCTCCTGCAATCGCTTTCTGTGCTCCGATTACCGTAATAGCACTGTTTTCAATGACGTTCATTTTTGAAGTCCCGCTGGTTGTTTTTCCAAAGAATCCGCCGGCATACCCTTTGTCAGCAGTCACATGGAGTGTACCAAAGAATGAGCATTTTTGGGCGAAGCCTCCATTTTCACCGTTTATACCTGCAACGCCTCCGACATAAGCAGTGGAATCGATTGCTTCGATGGTAATTGGTGAGGGTGTCAATACTCTGCAATCATAAAATTCGCCGCCGTTATTTGATGCGACAATTCCGCCGAAAACTATGTCACGCGCCGTTTTAATCGCGCCGCATGTAGCAACTTCTACCGAATTTATGACTGCGTTTTCTTCGTTAAACACCGCGACAGCGGCTGCGTATATGGTTGATTCTCTTTCTCCAAGTGCATCAAAGTCGCCTTCTTCGTCCTTAAGAGAAAGCAATTCAAAAGCTACTCTCAAATTTTTAACAGTGCCATTGTTGCAAATAAGCAAGGAATTATACTGACCGGGAGCAATATTACTTAAGGTAATCTGGTGTGATATAACCGTGGTGTCAAGAGTGCCGTCACTTTTATAAGTGCCGCCGTCGATAGTGCCTGTAAACGGCGTAGACTTATCGCATTTTGCGCTCCATCCGCTAAGAGTAATATTTTCTTTTATATAAATTTTGGCATTAAGGTTATCTGTGTCTGAAAGTGCAAGGGCAAGATCGGAGACGTTTGCGGCACCGATTTCATATTTTTTTATCCACTTTGCTTTTAATGTCACGTCTTTGCCAAGCAAATCGGCCGCGGTATCATCGTCAGCGGTTGCCGGATCGTCAAAGTTGAACTTGTATTCTTTGATCTCTCCGTCTATCTCCTCGGTGTAATACCAATAATTAAACTCGTATCCCGTTTTAGTTGGAGCGGAAGGCTTAGCAAGAGTATCAAATTCTTTTTTCGTTACCGGTGCCACCGCGGGGCCGCCGTCGCTGTCAAAGGTAACGGTGACGTTATCAAGGCTGCTGTGCCACATAGCATATATAGTCAAAGTGCTGTCAATGTTGTACGCTTTAGACAGCGACGACGCGCCGACATCTGTTGCGTCGCGCACGTCTGTCAGACGAACTATATCGTCCTTTTCGCCGTCGTTATCGGTGTCGTCATAATAATACCAAAAAACGAAAAAGTCGCCCGTTTTTGTCGTTATGGGAGAAACAACGGATTGGCGTGACGAGGCGTTTGCGGCCTGATACGTAGTATTGAATGCATACCTAGGAGGGTCGCTTCCCTCTATTGCCAAATCGTTACCTTCTCCGTCGACGATTTTGACGTCGGTGCCATAATAGGCACGAGCGCTCAAATCGCCTATGCCTTCAATGTTGGCTTTCAAATTTTCATCAAACAAATAGACTTCATGCGTGTAAATTTTTGCCGTCCACAACGCCTTTATGTTTGTGTTTGATGTTATTGTGTAATTGGCAAAATCGAACATTGCTCCGCCGTTAAGACTCCAGCCTGCAAAAGTGTAACCCGTTTTGACCGGTATAACAGCCGCACCCGAAGTATTGACGGGTGCCGATACAGTCTGTCCGTATTCGACCTTTTTGTTGTAGTTGGAAAGCGACGTACCGCCGTCCGAATCAAATGTTACGTTAAAATAGGTAACTTCCGGAGGGCCGCCGTTGTCGTCTGGTGTAGCGGGGTCGACGTCGTCTTTGTCACACGCAACCAGCCCAAAGCAAAGCAAAAGCATCAGAAGCGCAATTAGAATATTTGTGGTTTTCTTCTTCATATACAACCTTGGTAAAAATTATTTGCCCATAGGCAGCGGCGTTTTAAGCCTAACGTTTTATTTTTCGGTATTATGCGATTGTCGTCATCTTTGTTTTTCGCGCGTGCGTTCACGTGTCACGCATTCTCGCGTTCATATATTATACCACCACGCGCGCGCATTTCAACTTAAATTTTCAAGCCTGCTTTTTGATAACGTTTGTTCTTTTGCCTATTCGTAGTCGGACACCAATTGAAGCAAGCGGCACAAATCTTCTATTTTCATCCCTAGGTCGGCGTGACAGTCATCTATTTCCTTGGCATTGATGTACTCCACAAGCCGCATTTTATCGTGAGAATCGCCAACTGCATATTCCAGTGACACGTACGTTCCGCTGAAAGCGTTAAGCGCCGTAACAACCGCATCGCAAGTGCCGGCAGCGACTTCGGTTACGTCGTTATGGAAAGACACATAAACTTTGTCTCCGTCTTCGTATTGGGTGAGTAGCGGCAAAAGTTCGACACGTTGCTTGCCGATAACGGCATTTATTTCTTCCCCGTTGCCTAGATTGACGGCTTCGGTTATTATGCCTTTATCATCTGCAATAACACCGAAAACTTGCACATTTTCGCCTCGCGTGAGAGATACTGATATATAAGTCGGTGTTTGGGTTATAGTATGCGGCACTGAATAGAAGGCGACGATGGATACGGTCATAACGGCAAAGATTAACAGCGTAAACACAAGCAACCAAGTCGTTAAGCGTTTTTTAAACGCCTGCACGGGGTTTTCGCCATTCAGCAACGGGTTGATAGGCTCCGACTTAACATTGGGAAGTACATTCGGTGTGATGTCTTCCATTTCATTGTTCAATCTGTTTTTTATATCCTTATTCGTCATCGCCGTCTTCCTCTTTTTCTAATTCTTTTTTAATCTTTGCCAAAGCATTTCTATAAGCCCACAATATCGTGCCAAGCGGTTTGTTTAACATATCCGCAATTTCTCGGTGTTTGAAACCCGCAACTAGATACAGCGTTATTATTTGCTTTTCGCTGTCGTTTAGTTTTTCATTGATAATCTGCATCACGGGTCCGGGCAGTTTGTCATCGATTGTATATTGAGACCTTATATCCGTGGATGAATCGTCAAAATCGGCAAAAATTTCCCTCTTTTGACGGTTGATTTCGTTTATTGTAAGGTTTTTTGCAATGGTATAAATCCAGGCGAGCGCGTTGGAACCCGCTTGATATTTGCCTGTCGAGGTACGCACCTTAACGTAGGTGTTCTGCATAATGTCTTCGGCGGTATGGTAATTTTTGCACATTGAAAGGATAAAGGAAAACAGACCTCGCTTGGTCGCGTTGTAAATTTTTTCAAACGCGATTTCATCGCCGCGTTGAAGTTTTAACATCAATTCGTCAAGTTCTTTTCTATCCATCGTTAAATTTTAGTATATCACCGATTGTACTTCATTACAATACGATTATTGTCTCTACCATACGAGGCAAACAAGATTTGCGATTGCGTTTTTAAGATTATATGCTATAATAATCAAAACGCACTTGGAGCGAAATATGTCAAAATACGACATTGAATTAGTTGGAAAAATCGGTTCTATGGCACTGATTGACCGCGAGAACAGGGATATGAATTACAATATCATCGCCCGTCTTTCCCGTGAACTTAAACCCGGTTACGTTTGGGTAACTTCGGGCGCCGTGGAAATCGGAAAACTTGACTATATGCACCGCACCGGCAAAGAACTTGACGGCCGCGATGAAGACAACAAAACAGACTACGCGGCACAAGGTCAGTCCATTCTTATGCAAACCTACCGTCAGTATGTGGACAGCCGTTTCAGTGTGCGCCAAATTTTGGTGGAACACCAACATTTCAACGACGAGACAAAGCGCAAGCACTTATATGAACTGCTCATACGCTGTCCCGCCCAAAAGGCAATTCCGATTATCAATTATAACGACGCGGTATCTTATGAAGAAAACCGCAAAATGGAAATCAGCAAAATCAAACAAACCCGCGGCAAGGCCATCGAATGCGTGGATAACGACGAAACGGCAAGTCAAATTGCCTGTCTGGTGAAGTGCAAGACCTTGTTGATACTTTCCAGCACCGACGGCATCTACGCCGAAGCCGACAAACCCGAAAGCATTATCCGAGAAGTCAGCGGTAAAGACGTGTACGAGCTTATTGCAAACGTGGAAGAACTTCAAAAGCACTGCGTAGGAGCGTCCCGCCCCGGCGCACACGGCGCATACGCAAAGTTGGAATACGTCAAAGAGCCTCTGAAAAACGGCACTACGGTGTTTATCGCATCAAGCCGCTATTCCATCTCCTCGATTTTGGACGGAACCGCGCCCTCGACAAAACTGGGATTGTAAAATTTAGCGTCATAAAAATCATAATACATCTTGATTGAAAGATTGTATGACCGATTAAAATTGCAAGTACGTTGAAATTCAAGTTTTACCGAAAGTCAAAACATAAAGCATTTTGTAACAAAAGCACCTTTCCGTTAACAGGAAAGGTGCTTTTTTATTAGTGTAGATTTTGACGTCGTTTAATTTTCGGACATTAATTATTTGTTTTTTCCGCTTTGGCGGCAGGTGCTTTTTCAACTTTTTTCGCGGATACTTTTTCAACCTTAGCGGCAGGTGTCGATTCTTCTTTGGCGGCAGGTACCGATTCCACAGAATCACCTTCTTTCTCCGCAATTTTGCCTATGACGCGCAAAACGACGTCGAGGCCAAGGCCCACGGTGTCTGCACTAAAGCGTTCGGGTTGATCGTAGAAAGTGTGATAGTAGTTTGTGAGAATAGGGTTTTGCGCCGCAAACGTGATGGATTTAACTCCTACCTTTGTGAAAGGAGTTGAGTCGCAGCCGCCGACGGGATTGACGATATTGCCCGGTTTTTCGATGCCTGCTTCGCGCATGGATTCAATCAGCATTTTTTCCAAATCTTTATCAAATCTTGTAAACTGCCAGGTGTCGCCGTGCACGGCTTCAAAAAAGTCTTTGTCGGCGATGGAATCAAGGTTGATATTCCAGCAGTTTTTGAG
>CAYJCS010000046.1:0-9371 GCA_964368715.1 uncultured Bacteroidaceae bacterium
TTGCGGATCCATAGTGGTTTCCCAAAGTTGGTCAGGGTTCATTTCGCCAAGGCCTTTATAGCGCTGCAAATCGTATCCTTTTCTGCCGTTCTCGGCGTAGAAAGCATCAAGCGCGGCGTCGTCGTAGAAATACAACTCCTGCTTTCCTCTTGCGAGTTTATAAAGCGGGGGTTGTGCAATATATACGTGGCCGTTTTCGATAAGCGGGCGCATAAAGCGGAAGAAGAAAGTGAGCATTAGTATGCGGATATGACTGCCGTCGACGTCCGCGTCCGTCATACAGATGATGCGTTCATAGCGCAGTTTACTTTCGTCGTATTCGGTGTTGATGCCGCAACCGAAAGCCGTTATCATCGCTTTTATTTCTTCGTTTTCAAGCACTCTGTGCAGTCTTGCTTTTTCGACGTTCAAAATTTTGCCTCTAAGAGGAAGAATTGCCTGGAATCGGCGATCTCTGCCCTGTTTTGCACTGCCGCCTGCGCTGTCGCCCTCAACAAGATAAATTTCGCAGTTGTGCGGGTCTTTGTCGGTGCAGTCTGCAAGTTTGCCGGGAAGCGTCGTGCTTTCAAGCGCGCTCTTCCTTCTTGCGGTTTCACGCGCGGCACGCGCCGCCTCTCTTGCTCTTTGCGCCGTAATTGTCTTTAAAATGAGTTCTTTGGCCTCTCTGGGATGTTCTTCAAGATAAGTCCCGAGGCCCTCCGTTACGCCCTTAGCAACGGCGTTACGCATACTGCTGTTGCCCAGTTTTGTTTTGGTTTGACCTTCAAATTGCGGTTCTTCAAGTTTAACGGAGATAATCGCCGTCAAGCCTTCGCGAACGTCTTCGCCTGAAAGTTTGTCCGCGCCCTTCAAAATACCCATTTTGGTGCCGTAGTCGTTGATGACTTTGGTAATAGAGGATTTGAAACCGTCCAAATGGGTTCCGCCCTCTTCGGTGTTGATATTGTTTGCAAACGCCAAAATCGTTTCTGTATAGCTGTCGTTATACTGCATTGCCACTTCGATTTCGCTGTCGACGTACTTTGCATCAAAATAAATCACGTTTTCAAAGATTGTGTCGTGCGTGCGGTTTAAACTTTCCACAAAGCTGACGATTCCGCCTTCATAGCAAAAAGTTTCGTGTTTTACAGGCTGAACGCGGAAATCTGAAAGTTCAATAGTCAAACCTTTGTTGAGGTATGCAAGTTCTCTAAGCCGCGTCCTCATGGTTTCATAGTGGAAATCAAGAGTTTCAAATATCGTGTCGTCGGGGCGGAAAGTTATTGTAGTGCCGCTTTCTGTCGACGTGCCTACTTGAGCGAGCGGACGCTCCGCCACGCCGCGGTTGAAACGCATACGGTACAGTTTGCCGTCTTGACGAACCTCTGCGATAAGCCATTCCGACAATGCGTTGACGCAAGATACGCCCACGCCGTGCAGACCGCCTGAAATTTTGTAGCCGCCGTTGCCGAATTTTCCGCCTGCGTGAAGTTTTGTCAAAACTACCTCCACAGCGGATTTTCCTTCTTTTTCGATTATGCCAACGGGGATTCCTCTGCCGTTGTCCGTGACGCGCACGGAACCATCGGACAGTACTTCAACGTTTATATGATCGCAAAAACCCGCAAGTGCTTCGTCTATGGAGTTGTCCACCACTTCGGTGACCAAATGATGCAGTCCGCGTGTATCCGTCGAACCTACATACATACCCGGGCGTTTGCGAACGGGATCCAGCCCTTCAAGCACCTGTATGTCGGTTGCATTGTAACTGTGTCTAACTTCTTCTTCCATTGTTCCTCCATATAAAACTTATATAAGCAGTTAATATATTATTTAACTATAATAATACTATTAAATATTATAACCATAGAAATTTTAATTATCAAGTACTTTTTTGGTTTTTTGGAGACGTTTTGCACATATTTTCATCAAAAGAACACGCAGCGCACTTTTTTTCGCTTGGAATTGCCGGAATCGGGTTTATATTGACATTTGGACACTTTTAATCTATCTTTTATGTATCAAGTTTGAGGCACAAACCATTGACAAATCATCCAAGTCTAACACAATTTGTACAAAAGACACCGCGTGGCAAAATTTTGCCTCTTTTTTTGGCATTAATTGTTTGTGTTTTAAGTTTGATTTCCTTTATTTCACCAACAGCAGTCGTCGATGCAAGCAGTCTTATTTCAATTGAAAAAAATACCTCGGGAAATGTAGTTTTGTCGTGGACTCCTTTCGATGGCGATTTGGACGGCTACACCGTGTATATAAACGGCGTCAAATCCACGTTGGACGAGTATGCCGACACCTCTTTGGACGTAACATCTAGCCTGACTACGCCCGGCCAATACTTTTTCACGGTCTACACGCGCTTTAACGGCACGTCAACAACGTACGCAAGCATTACCTATGACCACCGCGTCGCGATGTTAGCCGTTAACGAAGTGCGCTTGAATGGCAATGAAATCGTCTGGGACTCCGTAAGCGGCGCAAGCGGCTACTATCTATACGTCGAAGGTATTTACTTCGGCACTTACACAAGTTGCCGTGCAGCTGTTGCAGACCGCCTTATACTGACAAAGCGCTATTACGTTTCTGTCTTGCCTTACAGTTCAAATGCTTATTACATCGCTCCGCCGCCCGGTTCTTGCGCCCTTGACGTTTCCAGAACGGGCGCAGTCGAAAAGTTGTATCTTTCGGTCTTTAACAATGAGTTGTCGCTGTCTTGGTCACCCGTAAACGGAGCATCGTCTTACAAATACACAGTTTTGCCCGACACTAAATCGCCGTCCGAAGGCGACGTTACCGTATATTCCACAACCGCAACTTGCCTTTCCATTTCTTCGTTTGTGACAGACGGAGACACCACATACGCTGCGACAGTAGCGGCTTTTGACGGTGTTGTTACCATGCCTTATAAGATTAGCTTCAAATTCAAAAACGGGGAGGTTATCCTCGTATGAAAAATTCATTTTTGAAATCAATTATTATTTTGGCGATAGCGGCAGTGATGTCTTTTTCGCTATGCGCTTGCAGCAAAAACGAAACCGAAGGAACGACCGAAACCGGCTATACGGTCAGCGGAAGAATAGTGATTGGCGAACAGCCTCTTGCAGACGTATCCATAATATCCGGCGCAAAAGTAATGGGCACTTCGGACGACAGCGGCATATTCTTAATCGAGAAACTGTCCGACGGCGATATTTTAGCGTTTTCACTGGACGGTTACGTTTTCAATCCAAGCGAATACACCGTCACAGGCAACGATTATGAATTAAGAATTACGGCGACAGCTGTTCTAGACGAAGACGATAACGACGGCGGAGACCCGGGCGACGGCGGAGATCCAGGTGATGCCGGAAACCCGGGTGACGGCGGAGATCCAGGCGATGGTGGAGACCCGGGTGACGGCGGCGGCGAAGATCCGAAGTCTTATTTTGTCAAAAACGCCGGTTTGGTGTTTGAAAACGGCTCGGTACAACTTTCGTACTGCGTTACAAAAGGCTTTGAGTCGGTAACCATGCTGTTGCTTTCAAGCAGCGGCGAAAGCGTACTCAGCACACCGGCAAGCGGTGAGGATGTCACAATAAACGGCGAGGAATATGTCTTATTTACAAGAGAAGTGACAAACGCCGTATCCGCTCAGGGTGAATATGCTTTTTCGATTTCGGCTTACGGAACAAATAATACCTGCGGTAATACCGCAACGGTGCGTTACACCTCGCGCCCTTCTCTTTCTTCGCCGAACGAACTATGGATACACAACCATGTGCTTCACTGGACAGGTTGCGGAGACGGCGTCACCTATAACGTTGCCGTGGACGGCGTGAGCGTAGCACAAGTCACGGCGACTTCTTTCGATTTTTCCTCTCTTACGGACGTGGTAATCATTTCCGGCAGTCGCTCGGTAACGGTTATCGCATCAAAAGAAGGATACTTCCCTTCAAGCTCCAATGCTCTTACGGTGACTTTCGAAGAATGACACAAGTAATCCAAATACCAATAAAACACACAAAATCAAACTGCGTAAATTTATGCGACATCTACACATAAGTCAAATCTCTCTTCTCGTTCCGATGCACACACGGTAAACTTATAAAGTGGCACAAGACAGCAAACACAAAAATACACGGAAAATTATAAACGGAGAAAAATGTTAAAAACATCAATACTTGTAAATAAATTCAAATCCCCCGACAACGTGGACGAACTAAAACAAATTTATGACGATAACGGCCTAAGATATTATCTTCCAATGGAAGAACTTTTGAACGTCGCCACACACGGCATTGGAGCCGTATTAAGCGTTGTCGGAGCGGTGCTGATGCTACTGAAAGCCTCTACGCCCCAGTCGTACGCCACAGCGATTTTGTGTTCCTTTGGCTTTATTCTTTTATATTGTGCGTCTACGGCATATCACGCCTGCACAAACCTGAAAATAAAAAGAGTACTGAGAAAGATAGACTACAGCAGCATAAACTTCAATGTCATCGCCTGCGGTACCGGCATTTGCCTGCTTTTTAACAGCATCTACGGCTATATAGCCTACGCGCTTGCGATTAGCGTAGCCTTGATTACGATTTTTCTTTGCGTATATGACTTCAAGAGGTTCAAAAATTATGCCTTCGCATCCAATTTTATTGTGGGCGGACTTCTCTTTTGCGCTTACTTTTTGGTCAATGCACCGGTGCCCAATTTATTTTTGATAATAAATTTGCTTGGTATAGTTTGCGTACTCATCGGTGCCGCCCTTTTTGCAATCAAAAAGCCGTACGCCCATGCCATTTTCCACGTTTTCGTACTTATCGGCCCCATACTGTTTTGGCTTGCCAACTACCTGATTTTGACTTGATTTTTCGATTATAATCACCCCATATTATAATACATCTTGTAAAAGCACCCACCTTCGTAAAAACATCTCAGGCAAAACAATAGAATCAAATGTACGCGACTCAATAGCTTTAACTCTGCCTTATACCAGAAAACCATGTTTCAATTATTGCTGTAAAAGAAAAATTTCGGCGCTTATAGGATTGAATACTGACGCTTGGTTTACTTGTTAACTTATTTATATTAATAGTATGGCTGCCCTTTCTCGATGCAGCCGTTGTGCTCGTCGATAGAAGCAAACGCTAAGTTGTCACGACCACCGAATTATCGTTGCCGATTAAACCAAATGCACCATAATAAAGTACCGGCAATTCCGGTACTGGTACAACCGATTATCTAAAAACACAAACATTCGCTCAATTAAATTAAAATATCATTCAACGTGTCCACTAAAAAGCACATCTCTTCAGAGCAATAGCATTTGCCTAAACTGCGCGACAGCAACATGCACACAAAAGACGATGCGCTTCTTTTGAGCGGCGATTCTTTGCTAAAGTCGCGCAAATCCAGCCAAAATGTGCCGATTTTGCATAAAAGTGTTAAAATATACAAAAAAATCAAACGATTTGCCCTGCTTTGAGCGTATCGACATAACGCCGCCATGTTTATTGCAAATGAAAACGCCTAATAAAAACAATTTAAAACAAGTGAATTCAAAACAAGTTACTCAAATCGAACACGCCCCTAACATGCCTCAAAAGTTTTATTATATCCAATACGGCGCACTTCTATCGCTCAACAAAACAGATAAAGTATTTCCAAAACAGTAAGAATAACTAGAAAAACCAGCTAGGAAACCAACAAGAGACATACAATAGCCAAGCAGAAAAGCGCCAATCAAATGCAGAAAATAACCATGTTTTTTCATTTTTTTCAAATAATCCCAATAAAAAAACAAGCATTTAGAGAAAAAAATGCGTTAGCAACAAAATTTCGCCAATGGATCATGCAAAATGCTAAAACATTGTCCTCGTCCACGCAACAATTGCCTTATTCAAAAGTTATGAATAGCAAATTATTAATATAAAAACTACGATTTCAACAACTTTATGAAACCTGCAGAAAATATAGAAAAAACCGTGAAACTGCAGTATGATTTTTTACACGACGAAAGCCTAAAAAATATATAGAAAAATTTTCACGACGAAAGCCGCAAATTCAACCTATTGCCGCGCTTTACATACGCCAACAAGCACTAAAAACCCACTAAACAGAGGGATTTTTTGATAAATTGACGATGTTTAGTTCCACGTGGAACGCGCATTGCAACAAAATTGTTTCACGTGAAACATTGATTTTTCAACGCTTTTGGCGATTTGTTTTCTGTTTCACGTGAAACACAACAAAATTGCTTGATTTAATGAATATTATTGCGTTTTGCCTGCGTTATTTTGCGCTTTAAAATTATAATTTGCCCAGCAAATTGTTGCCTAATATTGCGCATTTTTGTTATTGCCGTCATTTGCTTTTGTCGTAGACATTCCGTGCGCCTGTTTGTTTATTAATTAACGAGATGCTCCGAGGGAACAACCAATTTTTTCTGTTGGGGGCGCTCGGAGCGGGTGGAAGATTAGGGCAAACAGTTTTGAACGTAAGCCGAAGGTGGTTTGTTTGTGAGCCTATTATTAAACAGCGGAGATGCGGACGAAAATATAATATGCAAATAAAAACATAATTAATTAGTATAAATTCGTCAACATTTTGCAACAGTTAAGTATAGCCGTGCGTTTTTGACAACAATTGACAAATATGTTTTTAAATTTCACTTTATTTTATTTCGAAAATATTTGATTTTTTACGGGCTTTAGGGCTATGCGACATTTTGCGCTTGTTTTTTCGGTTATTCGACACCGGCAATTTCTCCTTCTAATTGACGTTGCTGATAGCATTGTTTTGTTGTTTTAACGATGCACGCCAAAAAGCACTCCACAAAAGCAATGGAGCGTATATCAGGAGCACAAATCGCCGCTTTGATATTTTTGATTGCATCGCACAAAGTCGAGGGAACAATGTTACCCCATTAAATTCCTGCTTTGATAAGTTGCGACAAGAGGACGCGCATCGCATGCATCACTTACATCGCATACATCAGAGAATGTATTCTAGAATAACACTAAAAAAATTACTTTTTGGCGCTCGAAATAAAATTTAAACTCAGACGTTCAAACATCACACGAACGTAAAAGCGAAAGAGGCGACTTTGGGAGATAATTGTGTCGCAAATAAATAAAAACATAGTGATATTACCAAAGCGATAATAATATTACAGCAAAACTTTTTAATCGAAATGATCGTTTTACTGATTTGCTGCGAAAATTTTATATCGAAATATAGAAAATTTTGGAAAAGAGTTAAATATACGGCATTTAACACTTAATTTTTGCCGCGCGCTTTGTGTCTAATATTCGGCAAATTTGTTTAAACTTTTCTTTTTGTTCTGATTAGATAAAAAATTTTATAAAGTCTAACAAGCATACGCCTGCTTCCATAATATTAGTTGACTTGTAAACTTTTTATACGTCCGCTAAACAACTATCTTTGGTCAAACACGTTTAGGCTTGCTAACTTTTCGATAGCATTCCGCCAATTTTTTATGTTTGCTTAATGGAGAGTGTTACTATGAGGCGGTCTGTTTATCCTTTGCCTGAATTGCATGACTTATGGCTAGTTGAGCGAAATTTTTCAATTTTACCTTGTTTCGTTTGCGTTTAAGACGTTCAGATAGGATTCAATTTCTTTCTTTGCCTCTTTTAGGCTGTGCGAACGGTAATTCCCGCACTCTATTTTCTTGGCGCCGGGTATTGTATCCAGTTCTAAGCATTTTTTTAGACTTTCAACGACGATTTGTTTCGCTGTTGTTAAATCATCTACATCGAATAGCAGAAGATAAAATCCGGTGCGGCAACCCATCGGTCCAAAGTATACAACTTTATCTTTGACGGCACTGTTTCTTACGGCCGTTGCAAATAGATGTTCAACCGTATGCATTGCGGCAATTTTAATGTAATCGCCCCCATTTGGGCGTTTGAACCTTAGGTCGTAAGTATAGACGTTGCCGTCCACACGCGACAGATAAAGCCCCGGCATGAGGGTGTTGTGGTTGATCTGAAAACTTGCTATTTTGTCCATATTTTTTGGATTTGCGCGGTTAGATGCGCTGTTTTGACGTGCGGTGGAGGTTGATTTTATCACTCTCACTATTGTATTTTTTCTATATCGACTTTTAATCAATAATGCTCCGATAGACACCATGACTAATAAGTTTATCTATTTACTGGAACCGTATTCTTTCTCTCTGCCCTTTTTCTTTCACCCTAAAGCGATTAATTGCGCTTGGCGGGAGGTAGGGGCTTTTCATTATCGCAGTTGATTGCCTTTATAATTATCGGGAGCAACTTTTCATATTTCGTCAATCCTTTTCCCAAAACTTCGGCAAATGAGATTATAGCGTTTTCGTCGGCTTTATCGGACACGACTTTAAGCGAAAACAGCGGCAGATTGTTGCGCTCGCAAGCAAGCGCCAGTCCAGCCGCTTCCATTTCGCAAATATCTGCGGCAAACGTTCGGCGCAAGCGGTTTTTTTCGTCTGAAGAAGCAATAAATTTGTCACCCGATGCGTCCACAATTATTGGCAGCGGATTGCAAAGAGCCGCCTGCACGCGAGAAATAATTTCCGCGTCGCATCTAAAATATAGTTCTTCGCGCCCGTCGTAGTGTCCCACCGATTTATCGCTGTCGACGGCGCTGATATCGAACTGATGGTGAACAATAGCGCCAACAATGACAAGTTCGCCTACGTTAAGTTTCGGATTGATTGCACCGACAAACCCGAAATTGAGTATTGCGTCCACTTCAAAAATGTCCTTTAGCAACTGCGCGGTCAATGCCGCACGTAACTCTCCGATGCCTGACGTCGCGAGGTAAAGAGTATTGCCCTCGTACTCAATTTCTCTGACGGTCGCACCGCCAACCACACCTTCGCCGACTATTTTTCCAAATTTCAGATAGATTGGCAGAGTTTCCTCCGCCATTGCCGTAACGATACCGATTCTCATATGGTCTCCTTATTTGTTGTTATTTTAACACCTAAGCCCGTTTTTTTCAATAGACTTTGCCGCCAAAATCTAAATCGCGTTTAATTGCCGAATTCGGACTGCTTTGTGAAACCTAAAATGCTACTCTCGGAACCCAATGTTTTCTTGTGAAACAGTCGATAAACACGGAGATCCAGGAAAAACATGTGCAAAAATATAAAGAATTGGTGTCGTGTAACTCAAGAGTTTCTGAACAAATTAAGTTATTAAGTTAAACTGACATGCAAAACAAATAAAAACCCCACTCTTTAATTTTTGTTGCTTTCCGCGCGCGGGCGTGATAAAATCCACTTATGAAATTCAGTTACAAACGGACCGCCCTTTGCTCGTTAGCATTCGGTTGGATAGCCCTCTTTTGGGGCTCTTATGATAGTTTTATGCAGGTCGTGGACTACGGTGTCTATG
>CAYJCS010000047.1:0-9353 GCA_964368715.1 uncultured Bacteroidaceae bacterium
TTGAGCAAGGAGTGGTTTTTTTGTATGCCGCATCAAAGTTGGGCGCAGTGCTTGCCCCCGTTCATCCGCTCATTTCTGTTGAAGAATTTAACAGGGAAGTAAGATTGC
This sequence comes from uncultured Bacteroidaceae bacterium, assembly GCA_964368715.1. GTDB lineage: Bacteria > Bacillota > Clostridia > Christensenellales > CAG-917 > RGIG4097. The sequence goes on from CAYJCS010000047.1 coordinate 109, forward strand.
AAAAGCCTAAAGTGGCGGTCATTTCAGACGTCAACATTTTCCGTTTTTCAAGTTGTTTGAAAGGGATAAAGAAAATATATTGCCCGTGCTGGGCATATTTGTACCTAGGTCTTCCGCGAGGCAAAGATTTTTGCCCTTACAGCGGAAGCGGTGATTTACCCGCTCTTTATATGCATTCAGGCGGCACGACCGGCAAGCCGAAAACCGTGGTTTTAAGTGCGGAGTCCGCAAATTCGCTTGTAGATGCATTATTTAAGACCATTCCGTATGACTTTGGTGAAAAAGATGCAATGCTTGTCACTCTGCCTTCCTTTCACGGATTTGGTTTGATAGTTGGTATCCACGCTTCTCTTTCTATTGGTATGAAAGCCGTGCTTTTGCCAAAATTTAACTCGAAAAAGGCGGTCAAAACCATACGCGATAACGGCGTGACAACGATGATTGCCGTGCCGCGCATGCTGAAAAAATTACTCGACGAGGAAAGTTTTTGCCTTGACAACATAAAAACGCTTCAAAACGTTTATGTGGGTGGCGACAGCCTTGACCAAAAGTTGAAGGCGGAATTTGACAAGCGACTTAAAGAAGCCGGCGCAGGAGCGGTCGCTCAAGAAGGTTACGGTCTTACGGAAGTCGGAAGCGTCTGCGTGCTTTCAAAAAAAGACGGATCGGCAGGTTCTGTCGGACAGGTGATAAGCGGTGTTACGGCGCAGATAGTCGATGAGAACGGAAATGTCTTGAAAACCGGCGAGGTAGGAGAACTTATTATTGCGACAAATCAATGCATGAGTGGTTATCTCGGCGACGAGAAAGCAACTTCTGATGCGTTGACAGAAATAAACGGTGTAAGGGCGATAAGAACGGGCGACTTATTCCGCATTGACGAAAATGGGAATCTATTTTTTGAAGGCAGAAAAAAACGCCTGATAAAAATTTCCGGTATGAACGTTTTTCCAAGCGAAATCGAGCGTGTAGCGATGGAATTTCCTTTTGTTAAAGCGTGCGTTGCGCTGGAAATTTCAAAGGAAGGAAAGACATATATTAAACTTGTGATAGAGGGCAAACTGACTTCGGCGCAAACCGATGCGGTAAAGGCTGCTATAAAAGAAAAGCTGTCACATTGGCACGAGCCGAAAATCGTCGAATGTGTGGACGCACTGCCGCGCACCGCGATCGGGAAAATCGATTTTATGAGGTTGGGCAATGAACTTAAAAAAGATTGAAAAGAAAGTTCATGCTGTTGCGCCTTCCGTTAAGGTGGAAGAACAAAACGGTTGCGTGCGTTTAAGCGGAACCCTAAACGACTGGGATACCGTCTATAAGGCGGGCATCGCGGCCATTGATAGAAAACACTCTTTGGGCGTTCTCAATGACATAAAATTGGAAGGTTTCGAAGAAAAAATCAAAACTCCTTCAATTTTGGACAACGCGCTCGACGGCATGACACCCGACGTTTTGGTCATCGGCGGCGGCATTGCAGGCTGTGCGGTGCTTAGAGAACTGAGCAAGCTCGATATAAGTTCCGTTTTGGTGGAAAAATGCAGCGACGTCGCAGTTCAGACTTCTTCCCGTAACGACGGCTGTATACACCCCGGAATAGATTTGCATATAGGGCAACAAAAACTCTACTACGTCAGGAAAGGCAACGCCATGTACAACGGCTCACTGCCAAACGAACTGGGCGTAAAATTTGAAAGGCTGACGCAAGTGCTTATGTTTTCCAAACGCTGGGAGACAAAAGTAATCGCACCTCTTTTTAAACTCAAAGCCAAAATTCTGAAAATACCTTGCTACTACGCCACTCCGGAACAGCTAAAAAGAGTTGAACCCCACTCGCCCGAATGGCTCAAAGGTGCGATGGTTTTGACGGACGCAGGCGTTGTTTCTCCATACAAAACGACCATTGCTTTTGCCGAAAACGCAATAGAAAACGGCGCGAAAGTATATCTCAACACCATGGTCACGGGTATGGACGTAAAAGACGGAGAGATAAAATCCGTCAGCACAAACAGGGGAACGATATATCCCAGGCTCGTCATAAACTGTGCAGGAGTTTTCAGCGACGTCATAGCCGATATGGCTAAAGATAGGACGTTTACCATACACCCCAGAAAAGGCACCGATTTGATTTTGGACAAGAAAAAGGCAGGCTACGCCCTCTCGTCCTATCAGCGCAGTGCTTTTGTGCCTCTTCCAAAAGAAGCAATGCCGGACGGCGGACAGCCCTCGTCGCACACCAAAGGCGGCGGCATAATGCGCACTATCGACGGCAATATTCTTGTCGGTCCCGATGCGGTGGAACAGCCGTACCGCGAGGATACGACAACTGATCTATTGCATATAAGCAACATCTTGAAAAAGCAGAAAGTGTGTGTGAAAGATATGTCGATGGGAGATATAATCACATATTTTGCGGGCATCAGGGCAGCAACTTACGAAGAAGATTTTGTTGTGAGGAAAGGTATATTCACAAAAAATATCATCGAAGTTGCAGGCATTCAATCGCCTGGGATAACCGCTGCGCCCGCAATTGCATGCGACGTGCGTGATTGGGCAAAGGAATATTTTAAGGCAAACGAGAAGAAGGATTTCAACCCTTACCGCACCCACACTCCGAAACTCTCAACTCTAAGCGACGAGGAAAGGGAAAAATACATAAAGAAAAATCCCGATTACGGCGAGATTATATGCAGATGTGAAGAAGTGAGCAAGGGTGAAATTATCGATGCGTTGAATGCACCCTTGAAAGTATGCACACTTGACGGAATAAAACGCCGCGTTCGTCCGGGAATGGGACGCTGTCAGGGCGGCTTTTGCGGCCCACTGATTGTGAAAATCATCGCCGAGCACGAGGGCATTTCGCAAGAAGACGTTTTAAAAGGCGAAGAAGGCAGTAAGTTGCTGTATTCGGATTCGAAAGAGGCAAAAAATGAAGGCTAGAAATTATGACGTAATTGTTATCGGCGGCGGACCTGCCGGACTTGCAGCGGCAAAAAGCGCGAGTGAAGCGGGCGGAAAGGTCGCGATTTTGGAGCGCGAAGCGCGCCTTGGGGGCATATTGAAACAATGCGTCCACGACGGTTTCGGGCTTATAAGATTTGGCGAAAAACTTGCCGGCCCCGAATATTCGGAGCGCTATATTGACTTTGTCAAGGCTCTTGACATTGACATTTTTACGCTGACGTTTGTCACCAAAATTTCAAAAGATGAAGACTACACCATAAATGCGGTCACGCGCGAGGGCATTTTGACTCTCCATACAAAAGCGATCGTACTTGCAACCGGTTGCAGAGAACGCACCGCTAAACAGGTTTTCATTCAAGGAACACGTCCCGCGGGTGTTTTTACGGCAGGCACGGCGCAAAATTACGTCAACCTCATGGGTAAGATGCCCACCAAAAAATGCGTGATTTTAGGCAGCGGTGACATAGGACTCATCATGGCAAGACGACTCACTCTCGAAGGCGCGAAGGTTGAGGGAGTGTATGAAGTCAAATCCACACCAAGCGGGCTTACGCGCAACATTCACCAGTGTTTGAAAGATTTTGATATTCCGCTGTACCTAAGCCACACCGTAACAAGAGTGTTCGGCGTTGATAGGCTCGAAGCGGTGGAAGTTGCAAAAGTGGACGAAAATATGAAGCCGATTGCGGGCACGGAAAAGATAATCGAATGCGATGCACTGATACTCTCCGTCGGGCTCATTCCGGAGAACGAACTTGCCGAGAGCATTGGAGTAAAAATAAATCCTTTCACCAAAGGACCCGATTGCGACCAAACGTATATGACATCGCTTGACGGCGTGTTTTCTGCAGGAAACGCACTTAATGTGTTCGATTTGGTGGATTATGTCAGCGAATGTGCATCCAACGCAGGCAAAAACGCTGTTGGTTTCAAACCTTCCGGAAACTCAGTTCCACTAAAGCGCGGTTGCGGATTGCTAAGTTTCGTGCCGCACCGTATTGATCTAAGTAAGCCTATGGATAAAGTGGTATTTTTCTTTAGAGCGAACAAGGATATGGACAAAGCAACGCTCAAAGCCACGCTGAACGGTAACGAAGTTTTCAAAAAGAAGTTTGTTTATTTGCGTCCGCCTGAAATGCAGAGGATTGAAATCGACTTTGGTGTGTTTAACCTAAAAGCCGGCGACGACTTTGCCTTTGAACTGGAGGAAAACTGATATGGAACTGATTTGTATCGTTTGCCCAAAAGGCTGCCATATGACTGTTGACGAAAACGGGAAGGTGAGCGGCAACACTTGCAAAAAAGGCGAGGCGTTTGCGATAGCCGAAAAGACGTGTCCGATGAGAACCGTTTGTTCGACCGTTGCAACCACGTTTAAGTATTTGCCTGTTTTGCCGGTCCGCACCGCAGGCGAAATCCCCAAAGCCAAAATTCCGGAACTAATGAAACTTGTCAACACCGTCAAAGTTTCAAAGAAAGTCAAAAGGGGAGACGTGATTTTAAAAAACGTGCTTGACTGCGGCGTTGATTTGATTGCCACGGAAAGTATCCCCGATTAAGCAAAAATATTTTGTCGTTACGACAAATCATACTGCATTATACTTTTGAAAAGAGTCCTCAATCCAAGGACTCTTTTATTTTTGACTTAGTTATTAATATAAAAGCGTTGTATCAGATTTTATTTTTAATGTGATGCCCTTGACGGTCTAATATAATGTTGTTTTGCATGTGCCAACTGTCACGCGCTGAGTATTATTACTCGCATTATGCAAAAGGCGCAAAGGCGTAAGGCTAGCACATATATTAGATTATATGATTATCAGTGACATAGGCCATATACATTTTATCGGTGTGGGAGGCGCGAGTATGAGCGCCCTAGCAAAATACTCATTGTCGCAGGGGATTAAAGTCAGCGGCAGTGATTCCGCCTTTTCACCGGAATTAAAAAACTTATATTTGGATGGTGCAAGTGTATTTGTCGCTGATTACGGCAATACTGAATACGACAAAATAGTACCGCTCATAAACGCTGGCAAAAACGCAAATATCCAATCGATTTTGAACGATAACCCAAACGACGCAAAAAATGCGGGAAACTGCGAGCCGAAATGCTTTTTGAAGAGTATCGGGTTTCTTGCGAAATATGTCGAAAAAGCGAACCTTGTTGTTTTCTCTTCTGCAATAAACGAGGCAAATCCGGAATTGCAACTTGCAAAAGATTTAGGCAAACCCGTTTTGGAACGCTACAGTTTTTTGGGCGAAATCGCATCCGGGTTCGACAAAGTGATTGCTGTGGGCGGAACTCACGGCAAAACAACCGTTACCGCAATGATTTCTCATATTCTTAAATGTGCAGATGTGGAATTCACTGCGCATATCGGCGGCAACGTCGTGGGATACGGTAACCTTATTGTCAATCCCGCCGGCGAACACATTAAATATTTAGCCCAAGATAGCATTTTTAAGTCCCAAAAAATTGACGCTAAGCCAATGAGCGGTATCTTTGTCACTGAAGCCTGCGAATACAAACGCAGTCTGCTGTCACTGAAACCAACGCTTGGCGTTGTGTTAAATGCGGAATGTGACCATCCCGATTGCTATCCAGATATTGAGGCAATCAACGATGTTTTCTCGCAGTTTTTGTCTCAGAGCGAAAACGTATTGGTGCCGCTAAATTTGTTTGTGCTATGCCCTGAGCGACAAGGCTTGCAAAAGAATGCCGATATATGCAAATCGGCGCATATGGACAGGGAGAGAAACGGGGATAGAGAATCCGAAGAGGGCGGAATACTACTTTCCAATTACTCTGTGTACACTTGGCGACCTTTGCATACGGGAGCGGATTTGAATTCTTTGGAGTTTTATAAAAACGGAATAAAATACGGTGATGTCTCACTATTACAAGGTGGCATATATAATCTTTCAAACGCGGCTTTTGCTGTGGCGGCAGCAATTGAGATGGGCGTAAAATTTATTGTGGCCGCTAAAGCTGTTTCGACTTTTGAAGGCATCGCAAGACGATATGAAAAAACAAAAGGGAACTGTTGCAAAACAGTAATATTTGACTATGCGCATCACCCGACGCAGATAAATAGCGTGCTTGAAAACGCAAAAAAAGAGGGCAGACTGTTTGTGGTTTTTCAGCCGCATACGTATTCAAGAACCGCAATGTATCTAGACGATTTTGTGACGGTTTTAGGCTCGTGTAAAACCCTTGTGATTATGCCGACGTATGCCGCAAGAGAAATGACAAAAAACGGTGTAGACAGCAACGGACTTTTCTTTTCGATAAAAGAAAAATTTCCATTAAATAAAGTATATTTGACAAATTCGCACTCTGAAACCGTTGATTTTGTGAAAAAGCACGCAAAAGACTACGATGCGGTTTTGATGCTCGGAGCGGGAAACATCTATGACTTAAAAGGGCTCTTGTAACTTTAGATTACGTCTTCGGCATTGAAGTCGAGTATTTGGCGCATATTGGATGACATCGACATGAGTGACTGGCACTTGGAAAGAGCGTTTTTAAAGTCGCCGCATTCAAGTGACCCTTCGGCTTCAGCCAATGCAACTGAAAATGCGCGGATATCGGGAGAAAAAGTAAACAGTTCCAACGTTTTGCGCTCTTTGTTCCACCATTCGGTAAGTTCGCGCGTCGCAGATAAAGCACCATCGCTCTTCAACTTTATTTCATTTTCCATTTTGAAAAGCAATTCGTCCATTTTGTCAAAAACCTTGTGAACGTGGTAGTGCTCCACAATGCCTACCGAAACAATGAGTGCAAGAATTAGAAGCGCAACAATAAGCCGTTTCATATTATGCCGAGGCTACCTCTGTCTTTTGTTCGACATCGCTAAACTGCGCTATTAGACTGCTCCCTAAGTAGGGCTGCAAAAAAACGTCGCTACCCGTTACAAGAAGCAGCAGTATTTCGGATTGCTTCATATTCAATCTGTCAAGCAATTTCATAACGCGTTCTTTTGTGACACCGTCAACCTCGCTCAAATTGCTGCCCATAAACTTTCCTTCCATAATGATTGTAATCGGCAGTTCGGAGGGTTCCATTTTGATTTCCAAATCGGCGGGGCAAAGCGGTTTTTGCGGTGCTTTTGGCAGTACGGTCATCGAGCCGTTTGTTTCGATTATGGCATATTCCACGTCGGAAGGATTGAAATAATCTTTACCTCTAAGTGCCTCCATTAGGTCGTCGGTGTCCATATTGAGTTCCTTTAGGGCCTTGGGCAAGATATTGCCTTGCTCCATAACGATAACGGGTTTGCCGTTCAGAACGCCTCTGAAGCGTATGCTCTTTGATGCTATCTTAGTGATGATGATATGAACCACAAACAGCGTAAAGACGGGTATTATGCCATAGATTATCGGGATTGTCGGGTCTGACATCGGAATGCACGCCAGTTCGCTTGCTACAAGTGTTATTGCAAATTCAAACGGTTGCAATTCGCCGAGTTGCCGTTTGCCCATAAGCCGCATTGCCACAAGCAGGAAAAAATATATGATAATACATCTCACGAAAAGATTTAGCATAATGCTATTGTGATTTTTTTTATAGATTTTATGTGTCTACGACTTTTAATCGGCTTGTTTTTGCGTGCGCCCATGCGCTTTGCGCGTAGCAGTAGACGTTTTTTTGCTCAAAGCAAAACCTTTTGAGGGCCGCACGGAAACAAGCAACGCTTTGATGTCGACAACGTCAAATGCCGAAATAAATATGATAAACAAAAACAAAACGTAAAAAGCGATGATAAATGCCGAAAATATCTCACCTGCAACAGAAGATAGCAATCTGTAACAAAACGTAGCGCTGACGCCCAAAGGAATAGAGAACGCAACTGTAAAGACGGCTTTTTTGACATCTTTGGGGCTTCCGAGTTTCTTTGTCAGGGAAATATAGTTTAATACCGCCGTCACCAAAAAGCCTGCTCCTGAGCCTACCGCTACGGCGTAGATTCCGATATAAGTCGGCAGAAAGAATATACAAGGAAGCATGCAAACCGCTCCCAAAACGTAGTTCGTAAAAGTCCGACGTTCCATACCAAGCGAATTTAGCATTGGAGTTGTGACTTGCGACAAACCAAGCGGAAAGATAAGCGCCGAACAATAAGACACAAATTTGCCCGCGGCCGCATCACCGAAAAAGGCTTTCCCAAGAACACTTCCAAGCGGCAGATATATGGCAAAAGCCAAAGAGCTGATTACAGCCGCAAACGTCAGCGACAACTTAAATCTCGAGCGTATAGCCTCGGTGTTCCCCTTTGAAAACAGTGACGCTACTTCGGGAATAAGCACTATTGCAAGTGCGGACACCAAACTTACTGGCGCCATAATGAGCGGCAAAGCCATACCTGCAACCCTGCCGAATTCTGCCGTGGCAAGTGCCGTTGTCATTCCTCCTGCGACAAGTCTGCGCGGGATAATGAGTGCGGTCAAAGACGACGAGAGAGCCGTCATAATTCTGACAGCGGAGAGAGGCAAGGTGGACTTTGCTATCTCTTTCATTCCTTCCGGTTTCGCCATTCTGCCGCCGGCGATAAAGAATAGAAGTGCAAGCACGGCAACGCATACAACGTCGCTTAATATGAATGCTACCGCCACTCCTTTTGCACCCGTCAGCGCGCTTACGAAGCCGCCTGCGAATATGATTGAGAGCACTATTTTCAAAATTTCGTCCAGTAGTTCCGTCGAAGAAAAAGCCAAAAAGCGTTTTTTGCCCCAAAACCAACTGCGAAGAGAAGAATATAGAGTTGACGTCAGCAAAGCGGGCAGCATTATCAAAAACAGAGGCACGCATCTGGGGTCTGCAAAAAACACTCCCAGACGGGAGTTTAAAGCATATAAGACGATGCACAAAACAGTCGCAACCGACAATCCTATTATTATCGACGCTGCCGTCAGTGCGTTTTGGCGTTTCTCGTCACCGTTTGCGGCGGCTTTTGCAACCAATCTGGAAAGCACCGTAGGTGCGCCTGCGGTCAGCGAAAAAAGCAGCAAAAGGACGCTCAAACAGATTTGGTACAGTCCCACTGTTTCTGCGCCCAGACTGCGGGACATCCAAATCTTGAAAAGGAAGGAAAGCAGCCGCGTTACAACAGAAAACAGGGTGACAACGGTGAAGGATTTGACCGTGCTATTCATTTTAAAAGGATATGAAAAACGCGTTTGCTATATGCACGCGCATCTGCCGCCGAATGTCATACTTCGGCAAGCCTCAGTATGAGCGGCAACGTCTGCTCCTTGTGCTCCGCTAACGCTCACCGCACTTCGTC
>CAYJCS010000048.1:0-9176 GCA_964368715.1 uncultured Bacteroidaceae bacterium
GAGAAACGCTTACCTCCACAAACGATTACGACAGCAGTGACAGTTATGCGGCACTCTTTTTGATGGTGCTTGAAAAATATTTGAACGTCACATCTGACAGCGCATACATTGTTGCGCACAGTGCAGATATAGCGGGTGTATACGGCGCAATGCTCAGCACGAGAGGAAGTTCGACCAATGCCAATCTGACCGCCGCAAAACCCAATTACGAAGTCTATTACCTTATGGACAACAGCGAAGTATACGCAGGTTGCAGCGCCGCCGCAGTGTTGTTTAATACTTTAGGCGATCAAAATGCAAAGAACGCCGCTCTTAGTGCCGCAAGCCAAACCGTCAGCGGAATCGAAGGGCTTTATTCTTCAATATATAAGGCGTTCCGTTCGAATGCCGGGACATACACTGTAAACAAATCAGCGTTCTATCCTGATATGGCCGCACAGGTTTATCCCGTTGCTTTCGGTGCAATTCTTCCCACTTCAACGCAAGGCGCAGCCGCATATGATTTCTTTAAATCCAAATTCGACACTGCGGCAAAAATCGATGCGGGAGTTGATTTTCCTTGGATTATAATTGCATACGCAGCGTACTTCTATGAAGACTATGAATTTGCAACTGCAATCCTTAACTACGCTGACACTCAGTTTATTGCACCGGGTAACACGTATCCTTGGTATTGCATGGAAGGCGCTATGGCATATCTTACCGCAAGCAACCTAAAAGCAGAAATCTAAAACAGACTTAATAAAATGTCGATAAAAAAATTTGAAAAAGCCGGAGAGCTGAGTTGGCTGTTTGCAACGGTGCTGGTCGCGCTGGGCGTTGCCATTTGCAAAAAAGCCGATTTGGGAGTCAGCATGATTGCTGCGTCTCCGTTTATATTGTACGAGGCAGTTTCGGGCCTTTGGAGCGGATTTTCCGTTGGAATGGTGGAGTATTTGATACAAGGATTGCTCTTGATCGTGCTCCTCGCCGTTGTCCAAAGGCTCAACTGGCGGTACCTGCTTGCTTTTTTGGCCGCCGTCATTTACGGCTATACCCTTGATTTGTGGCTGCTTATCCTAGGAACTGAACCTTTTGGCGAATTGTGGCTTAGGTGGGTAATGCTGATCGTGGGCGATACCGTTACGGCTCTCGGCGTTGCCTGCTTTTTCCGCACTTATCTTCCGCTTCAAGTTTATGAATTGTTTGTCGCGGAAGTGGCGGACAGATACCGCTTTTCCGTCAATAAATCTAAAATGGCATTTGATATTTGCTGTCTGACGGTTTCGATAATCCTCGCATTTTCTATCTTCGGAGACGTTAAGGAATTTGATTGGAGCAAAATATACTCCACAAGTTTTCATTCGATAGGTTTGGGTACTCTTATAACCACGATAATAAACGCTCCGATTATCACACTTTGGGGCAAGTTGCTGGATAAGTTTTTTGATTATAAACCTCTGTTTCCAAAAATCCACAAAGTGCTGGCGAGAAACTTGCCGTCAACCAAGATACAAGAAACAACCGAAACTGAGAATTTATAGTCACCAATAAGCAAAAAATTGAGCCGCCCGTTTGGGCGGCTCTTTCTAAAACAGTTTAAAAATCCGTAAAACTTTTTGCTGAAGACTCGTTTTGAATAAAATTTTAAAAAACTGTTTTTTCTATTTTTTCGCAGAGGACTTTTTGACGTACCAGGCAATTATTTTGTCCATCAAACTCTTCTTGCCTGCTTCCTCTGCGCCACCGTCCGCACCTGCAGACATCGCCGCGCTGTCGGCCATATCAATTTCCTTTGCGGAGATTTGGTAGGAGTTTGCAAATAAATCGAGAACTTGTTTTTTGACCATCCCTCTGAGCGGAATGTGTGAAATCATTCCGTAGGTTGCGGCTTGTCCGCTTTCGGCCAGTTCGGGATGCGCTTTCACAATTTCAACACACTCTTTAAGGTCGGCAATATACTGATCTACAACCTTGTCGTGAGGAGCGGTCACCATCGCGTGCAGTGCATCGGGGCGTTGCAAGCGGTCAATAAACCAACCTTTCTTTTCCATTTGGTCGCCGAGGGCAAACATATTGATTGCAGGGTCGGTTGAACGGTAAGCGATAAGCGAGGCCAAAGGATTTCCTATGATTTCAAGCCCTTTTATTGAGAGTATGCCTTCTCTCATTCTGTCTGCGGCATCCATGGTGCGACGCGCAAGTTCCTTGTAGCCGTCGATGCCGTTTGCCTGTATTGCCGCCCACGCTGCTGCGTAACTGCCGCCGGGACGGGTGCCAAGAAGTGCGGGGGAGGCGAACACGCCGCCCGGCCAGTCTTGATTGACAAACACTTGATGTTTGAAATAGCCTACGTTGCGGTAGATTATGCAACTGCACCCTTTTGCCGCAAAACCGTATTTGTGAATATCCGCAGATATAGAGGTAACACCCGGCACGCGGAAATCCCAAAGGGGAAGTTTTCTGCCGTTCATTTCAAGGAAGGGCAAGATATAGCCGCCGACGCAAGCGTCCACGTGAAGCGGTACTTTGTGTTTGAGGGCGATTTCACTCAATTTTTCAATCGGGTCGATTTGTCCGTGAGGATATTCGGGCGCGCCGCCCAGTATCATAACGGTGTTGCGGTTCACCATCTTTTCAACAGCTGCGGTGTCAACCTTAAAGTCAGCTCCCAAAGGGGCGCGGCGGATTTTTACGCCGAAATATTCAGAACCTTTGTCCCAAGCGACGTGCGCCGTCTCGGGGATAATCATTTCGGGCTTTTTTATGCCGTGTGCGCGTCCCCAGTCGCGGTAGGTTTTGACGGCGAGCAGGCAACTTTCCGTGCCGCACGACGTGACAACGCCGCAGGCGTTTTCATCAACGTGGAACATATCAGCCGTGAAAGAGACTATGTCATTTTCAAACCGCTTCAAACTTTTGAAAGCCGTGGGGTTGAGCCCGTTTGCAGAAAAATATTTCCCAAATGATTTGATCAAGAAGTCTGTGTAATCTTTGTCGCGATAGTAGACAAGGCTCCAGGTTTTTGCGTCTTTGTAACTTGGGTCGTCGACACCGAAAGTATCAAGATCGGCTAGAATTTCGTCATACGGACGTCCCTTTTGAGGTATAACTTTCATGATTTACTCCTTTTATTGATTCGCTATCCTGCGTTTTATTTGTTTTAGAAAAGTTTTATAAGATTTCCTATTGCTATGCCAAGATAGTTTCCTATCGCATAGCCGATTATGCCTGTAATGATACCCGTTAGCAGAACTTCTTTGTTTTTAAGTGCGCCTGCTACCACCGGCACGAATGGCGGAGAACAAATAGCCGAAGCTGATGTGATGATATAAGTGTCGCTGTCGATTTTGAAAATTTTGCATAAAATGGCGTGCAAAATAAGACTCCCAAATATAGCAATCAAAACGTAACCCAGAACGATCCAGTTGATGTTTATGAGAAGCGAAACGTCCGTCATCGTGGCAATTGTGAAACAGAAAAGATATATGATATACATTCCGAGTTGGAAACTGCGGCGTATCTCACGGATAGGTTTGATGAAAGAGGCTGCTATGCCAAGGGTCGTAATGAGCAAAACCAGTACCGTCATAAAGACGCTTTCCGCTTCGGGTGTGCCACCCATAGCGTTCTTTATGACGGTGGCAATCAGATACGAAATCCCCAAAATCACGCCGGCACAAAGCAAAGCAACGAGCAAGCCTCTGAATACGTCGGGTTTGACCATGTCGGCATACGCCTCGATGCTTTCGTCGGAGCCGTGTTTTTTGGATTCCTCCAAAAACTTCTTTTTGAGTTCTTCTTTGCGGCGTTTTTCGGCTTTCTTGTCAAGCGCAATTTCAGTATGTCCATTCTCTTGGGCATAACGCTCCAAAGCCTCGGCTTCTTCTTTTTGCTGTTGAACCATATATGGATGAGGTTTCAGTCTGAAAACCTTTTGGAAAAACAATCTGGCTCCTGAGCAGAGGAAGAAAATATAAATAAGAGAAAAGACCGTGTCGTAGAGTTGGAACTGCATAAACGTGCCGCTGTCGATGCCAAGCGCTGCGCGTATTGCCGCTACGTTGGGAGTGCCGCCCGTGTAGACGCCGCTTGCCATTGCGCCAAGTGCGACGTTGGTTTCTTTGTCGGCAAGCATACCGAGAGTAAATGTGAGAATCATCACGACGATAATTATGGAAACGCACGCGAGCAACATGCAGAACAAGCCTTTTTTGGCGCTTTTAAGCCAACTCTTGAAGTCGATTGAAAACAGCACCAGAGGCAATGCGAGCATAATGGAAATGTCTTGTATATCTTGCTGCATGCTTGTGCCGCCCACCTTTGCCGCAGTGGTAAAACTTTCCGGCAAAATGCCGACGTTTCCCACAACCATTCCAAGTATGTAGCAAAAAAGCACAACACCAATCTTGTTGAGGAAGGGGACTTTGTAGCAAGCAAAAATCATCACACCGGGGAAGAGTAGATACAGTACAAGGGTCAAAAGAGAACTGTTGAGTGTGCCGGTGACAGCGGGAATGGTAACACCTACAACTATAGCGGCGACCGCTAGAGCGAGAATAACCCATTTCCAAGGGTTGTTTTTCATTTTGAACCAGTCTACGACTTTGTAAACGCCGTCGTCAAAAGCCTTGCCCGCTGCCGCTAGTTTCAATTGGTAGGGTTTTTTGGGCTTATTATCGGGTAAGTCGTTCAGTACGCCGTCTAAAAGGCACTCGTTTTCGTCTGCATTTATTTCGTCAGTTTTATTTGAGCCGGCGGAGGTGCCGTCAGCCGAATTTTCATCAAGAATATCTTTGTCAGAAAGAGTATCTTCAACAGAAATTTCTTCGGCTATTGCCTGTTTGTCGACTGCTTCGTCGGCTTGAAATTCTTTTTTATTTTCTTCTTCGTGTTCAGAAGTATTGAAAATACCGAGTTCGTTATCGGTCATATCGGCCCCCATAAGAATGTATTTAGGATTTATCTCCCGTATATAATTGTACAAAATGATATTTTTGCTGTCAATGACGTTATAAGAGTAAGTACCCAAATGGATTTTTCACAAGCGGACAATTTTACCTTTTATTAGTGTTAATTCGTTCTAGACAGATGGCATATTGTGTGCTAAAATAAGCATATAAAAACTCTCGCCCGAAGGGAAATTATGTATACTGTCAAAAAAGAAAAATGTGCCAATTGCGGCTATTGCGAATTTGTGTGCCCATTTGGCGCGCTTATTCATCACGTGGATGAAAAGTACTACGAAATCGATCAACAAAAATGCAAACAATGCGGACAATGCTATTTGTCTTGTGTTGCAGTTGCTATTGATTGCAGCGATGACCAGATGAAGGCGGAATCCGTCGCAATCAATAAAGAAAAGTGTTTGGGCTGTTCGCTTTGCTCAAGAGCGTGCCCTGTCGGGGCCATAAGCGGCGTTATCAAACAAACGTTTGAAATCAATCAGGCAAAGTGCATAAAGTGCGGAGTTTGCGCCACGAAGTGCAAAAAAGACGCAATTTACGTCACTTGGACAAAAGCGAAAAAGACAATAAAGAGCCACAAACTACACGATAATATCTGAGTGTATTTATGAAAAGAGCGGTCTCCACATTATCAGCACCGGTTTCGGTTGGTCCCTATTCGCAGGCTATCGTCGCCGACGATACGCTTTATGCGTCCGGACAAATCGGCATTGACCCCAAAACAGGGATTCTTGTTTCGGGTGGCATTGCCGAGCAGACGAAACAGCTTATGAAAAACCTTGGCATTATACTTGAAAAAGCGGGTTTTTCTTTTGATGACGTGGTAAAAGCCACTTGCTATCTTGCGGATATGTCCGATTTTTCAATGTTTAACGAAGTGTACGGAGCGTATTTTTCTCTCGCTCCGGCACGCAGTTGTGTTGCTGTAAAAGCTTTGCCCAAAGGGGCGCTTGTCGAAGTTGACATTATTGCGGTAAAGACACTGTAAGGCAGTTAAAGCGTTTCTCGCTTTAATCTATAAAATTAACTGGGGGAGATTATATATGTTGTTTGGTGACGGGAGCAACGCCGCAAAAGCGGCGGCGGATGCGGCAAAACTAGCTGTGAGAAGCACAGATAATTTCAACTGGACGTTTATAACTTTGCTTGCGTTTGTGGCGATTATTTACGTCTTTGCAATCAAACAGAAACGCTACAACGCGGTTTTTGCGGCTTTGGCGCTCTATAGCGTGCACTGGTTTTATGAAATCATGAACGCCGTAATCTGTTATGCCACAGGCTACGCGCTTTGGACGGTATCGGCCGAAAGCACCAGTTATATCCTGCTTATAGGCGTCAGTTGGGAACTATCGATGATGTTCTCGGTGGCTGGCTTTACCTGCTTGATTCTTCCCGAAGATAAAAAGAAAAAGATATTAGGCATACCGAACCGCATTGCATTCGCAATAGGAGCGGCGGCGATGTTTTCGGTTATCGAGATTTTCCTTGCCGGCACGCCTGCATTCATTTGGGTTTACGAATGGTGGGGCGCAATTCCCGTGTTCGTTACAACCTACATTCCTTTCTTCCTTGCGTGCTATCTGATTTATGACGCAAAGCGCAGTACTCAAATATTGTTTGTCACGGGACTGTCACTGATAAATATAATTATGCTGATTGTGATGGTGCCTCTGGGCATAATTTAGTTGTAATATCCTATATTTTGCAAACTTACTAAGGGAGTGCATATGAAAAAAATTTATACAGGAAAAACAAAAGACGTCTTTTCTTTGGACAACGGCAATTATCTTCTCAAGTTCAAAGACGATTGCACAGGCGCAGACGGTGTGTTCGACCCCGGCATGAACACCGTGGGGCTTACTATTGAGGGCATCGGCAAAGCCAACCTGAAAGTGTCCGTTCTCTTTTTTGAGATTTTGAAAAAGAAGGGCATAAAAACCCACTACGTTTCAGCCGACGTTGAAAACGCAACAATGGAAGTGCTTCCCGCAACGACTTTCGGCAAAGGACTGGAAGTTATCTGCCGCCTAAAAGCAACAGGTAGTTTTATCCGCCGCTACGGTGACTATATTGAAAACGGCGCACCGCTGAAAGGCTACGTTGAAACGACCTTCAAAGACGACGACAGGGGAGATCCGCTTGTCACGTCGGAAGGACTTCAAGCGCTTGGCGTTATGACAAAAGAACAATTTGAAAGCATTAAGGCCCAAACTCTTGAAATCACAAAAATTGTGGCGGATGAATTTTCAAAGAAAGGGCTCGACTTGTGGGATATAAAGTTCGAGTTTGGTTATAACGGCGGAGAGGTCATTCTCATTGACGAAATCGCAAGCGGAAATATGAGAGTGTATAAAGACGGCCAAATCGTGGAGCCTGTCAAACTGACGGAATTGATTTTGGCAAAATAACAATAAAATTAAAACCGCCGCGGAGTGAAAATCCGACGGCGGTTTGTTTGTGCCTTTCTTTTGATATAAGTTTTCAGACTTGCTTTATTTTATATTTTATTGTGTATGGTTTGCACAATTTTTTGGAGACGGCTTTGGCCGTTGCTGGCGTTTATTATCTATTAAAAGCCGCTTGAAATGTGCCTTATTTATCTGCCGTCCCAAAGATATTTGCTTAAATCCACCGTATAATCTTCGCTGACTTCCACTCCGTCGGCCCTTAATTTTGCCGCGTGTTCTTCGATACCGCCAAAAGCAAACTTCGGCGCAAGGTGACCGAAACGGTTGACAACTCGGTAACACGGAATATTCTTGTGATCTGGGTTGAAGTGGAGCGCATATCCCACAGCGCGCGTCGCTCTTGGCGAATTGCACATAACTGCGATTTGCCCGTATGTTGCCACTTTCCCGCGGGGGATTTTTTTGACTTCTTTATACACGACGTCGTAAAAACTCATAAGTCTATTTTGAGACAGCCCAAAGTTTTTATGCCTTTATGCCAAGAAGACGCTCGGCGTTGAGGTGCAATATTTTCTCTTTGTCCGATGTTGGAAGTGGAAGCGCTGATATGAGTTCGATTTCTTGCTTGGGATTGCTCCAAGGGCTGTCTGATGCAAATAAAATTCTGTCGGCTCCAAAAGCATTTACAATATCAATAAACATCTTGCTGCCGTAGTACGTTTGTCCCATGCAAGTGTCGAGATAAATACCGGTGGGAGCAAGGTGTTCTATTACCTCTTCCCACTGTGCGTGACCGCCTAAATGTGCCGCGATCATAACACCACCGCGCATCTGTTTCCAAATATTACGGAATTGCTTTGGCGAGGAATTGAACGGAGCAGGAAACGCAGGATCGAATCCCGCGTGGTGAATTATAATAAGTCCTTTGGAAAAGGCGTAATCGTACAGTCTTAGCATCAAAGGCGAGTCCACTTGAAAATGCTGATATTCGCAATGCATCTTTATGCCTTTAAGTCCTAGCGAACAGATAAAGTCTATATCCTCTTTATAGTGCTCTTCTGTTGGATATAATCCACCGAAAGATATGATTTTGTCCGATTCTAGGCTCGCCGCCCATTCGTTAACTTTTTCGGCTTGCGATTGCTTTGTCAAAACGGGCTGTATGACCGACTTATCCACTCCGCAGCGCTCCATATTTTCAAGCAGCGACTGCAGTGTCATATCGTGGTCGGGATGGTATAAGCCGCGTGCGCTTTCAATAAGTGACGCGCGCGCTCTTTTGGCTATAGAGTCGGGGAAGATGTGTGTGTGAAAATCAAGTACTGCCATTTTAGTTATCCTTTTTTTATGAAACTACGTTTGATTTTATTAAGTCGTTCAATTTCGTAGCAAAAAATCCAAAATCAACGTTAGTTTTGTGCTTTTTGCCTCTTATTAGTGAATTCATACGGTTTATATTTGTTTTATAGTTAACATATCATTGAAAGTCGTTTTCGTCAAACAAACTTAATTGAAATTCGGTTTTTGGTAGAAAAAAGGCCAATGCTATTAAGGGGAGGGTAGCATTGGCCTTTCGCGTTAAAGTGACGCACACTTTTAAGCGCTCTGCGCCGCCGTTTTTGTGACGATTTTTGTTTCCCGCATAGGAAAGCGTACACGTCTATTGCGACGGCTGAATTCTTAGGCCGGTTTTTCATTCTTCTGGAAGTTACGTTCCATGCGCTGTAACCCGCCGTTTGAATTTTTTTTGCAACTTTAATATAAACCCTAAAATGTGAATAAGCAAGGCACTGAACCAATACAAGATTATATTGCTGTATGG
>CAYJCS010000049.1:0-9146 GCA_964368715.1 uncultured Bacteroidaceae bacterium
TAGACGCCGTCCATAAGCCACAGCCGCCGAAGGGGGCGTGAAAAGGACGAGCGTCGACGAGCGGCGCAGGGCAAGCGGCATAATAAAGCGACGATAACTAATGCACGAGTGCCGAGTGTGTCCCCGCCGAAGGCTCGCGTGGGTCCCTTTAGGGGGAATGCGATTGGGGAAACACCTGAGGAAAGGGGAAATCTCAAAATAACCAAAAGAAAAAAGGCAAAGCCGTGGGGCTTTGCCTTTTGAATTTGGGCGGTGATTGATTATGGCACCAGTTTGGAGGGGACGAGCATATTTTGACACTTGGACATAATGCTGTTGAATCCCACCGCGTAACTGTCGCCTGCGCCGACAATTTCAACGCAACCCTTTTCAACGGACTCAACAAATCCATATCTGTTGGTTAAAACAGCGATGCAGCCGTCCGGATTGGGAAATTTGAAGAGAACAAAGGGGTACTTTGTGTCGCCGTGTCCCGCCTTTGAGTTTCCGTTTTTGACGCGGAGGTTGGCGGTGATGCGAGGATAGAGTTCCTTGCCGCTCTTGTCGAGGGTGGGACCTACCACAAACTGATAGGTTCTGTCAGGCTGTTTCTTTGTCCAATCTGCGATTTCTTCCCAGCCTTCTTTGTTGGCGACGGAAAGCGCTCTCGTTATCAAATAAAGTGACAGTTTGACTTTTATATATTGTTCCCAAGGTTGGTCTGCGGTCGGCACGAAGTTGGGCATCGTCTTCATGAGCATAAGCATGAGGAAGAGGAACTTGAGCGTTGCCGGTTTGGCGATATTTTTAAGAAGCGGGGCAACTATGCCGAGCATCTCGAGAGGGGAGTTCCCCTTGAACACGCCGAGCAGACTCTTGATGGACTTGAAGTAAAACTGTGTGACTTGGAGTCCGTCGTACTTGGAGCCGTCTGCCATTTCGACAAAACCGGGGTATTCACCCTGGTATGTCTTAAAGCGCTTGCCTTGTGCGGTCTTTGCGGCCATCTCTTCGGTGAAGAACACCATATAGCAAGCAAGGGGAGTTGCATCATCAGCTGCGCGGAATTCCACCACAGCATTGATATTTGCAAATGCCTTTACTTGTTTGGGATCTTCTTCGAGGGCTACATTGAGCGCAGGGAAAGCGGCTTTGAAGTATATCTTGGTTGTCAAGACATCTTGTTCGCTAGCTTTCATACGATACCTCCCTTAGTCTTCGTCTGACCAGTCGTCTTCTTCGATTTCTTTGCCCATCAACTCCATAACGGTTTCCATGATACCCTGGGCTGAGAGTTTGTACAGTGCGTACAGATCTTCGGGCTTACCGATGATGCCGAACTCATCCGGAATACCCATCTTGGTGAGAATGCATCTCTTACCGGATTGAGCAAGCACGGATGCGACTGCGTCGCCGAGACCGCCGATAACGTTGTGTTCTTCAACGGTGACGATACGACGGGTCTTAATTGCCGCTTCGATGATGGCTTCTTCGTCGATGGGTTTCAAGGTGTGCATATTGATAACTTGTGCAGACACACCTTGTTCTTCAAGCATTTCAGCGGCGATAACCGCGTCACGAGTAGGAACGCCGCACGCCATAATGGTGACGTCGCTTCCGTCTTTAAGATACATTGCCTTGCCGATTTCATACTTATAATCGTTTTCGCTCGTGTGAAGAAGAGGTTCCATACCTCTGCCAACGCGAAGATAGAAGGGCATAGGAATGTCGATACAAGCCTTGATTGCGCTTGCGGTTTCGTAAGCGTCGGCAGGAATATCAACGGTCATGTTGGGGATTGCGCGCATGATGGCGAAGTCCTCGATGCAGTGGTGGGTTGTGCCTGCCGCGCCGAATGAAAGACCGCCGTGTGTGGCGATGATCTTGACGGGCAATTTCTGATATGCGCAGTCCGTGCGGACTTGTTCACCGCCTCTAAGGCAAGCGAAAATCGCAAATGTTGAAGCGAAGGGGATGTATCCGACTTTGGCAAGACCTGCCGCTACGCCGAACAGGTTTTGCTCTGCGATACCGACGTTAATCAGTCTATCGGGATATTTTCCGTCTTCGGTGATAAGTCCAATATTTGTGGACTTTGCAAGGTCGGCGGTTACGCCGATGATGCGGGGATCTTTAGAAGCGAGTTCGGCAAGAGTTTTGCCATACATCGCGCCGGACGACATTTTATTTGCGTCATTAACAGTCCATGCAGTTCCCATAGTATACCTCCTTACTTGTTGACCTTTGCAAGGTCTGTGTTTTTAATATACTCAAAGATCGGCTGAACATCTTTATAGTTGTCGCCGAGCGAGAGGTAGTGGCTGCCGGTTTTGCCCTGTTTGTCTTCAATGCCGATACCTTTTGTGGTATTGGAAATAATGCAGACGGGTCCTTCGGTGTATGCCCATGCTTCGGCAAGCGCTTTGTCTACTTCGACCATGTCGTTGCCGTTGCACTTGATGCACTTAAATCCGAATGCTTCCACTTTTTTGTCAAGCGGTTCAAGCGCCATTTCGTCTTCGGTATATCCGTCGATTTCAAGTTTATTGCGGTCGATAATCCAAATCAGGTTGCCGAGTTTGTATTGGCTTGCCGCCATTGCGCCTTCCCAGTTTGAACCTTCTTGGCATTCGCCGTCGCCGGTCATAACAACGACCTTTGAAGGAGCGCCTTTCATTCTAAGTCCAAGTGCCATGCCGACACCGATCGGGAGACCGTGTCCAAGTGAACCGGTTGAAGCGTCGCAGCCTTTAATCTTGTTGCTGTCCGGGTGCATACCGTAGGCAGAACCGGTCTTGTTGAATTTTTCGATGACTTCCTTGATGTCGAGATATCCTCTCATGGCGAGGCAGGGAACGTATCCCAGTGCGCAGTGGCCTTTGGAGAGAATAAAACGATCTCTTTCAAACCAGTCGGGATTCTTGGGGTCTACGTTCAAATATTTGAAGTAGAGCGCCACAAGCATATCCGCTGCCGAAAGAGAGCCGCCGACGTGTCCGGACGTGGCTTGGAAAGTCGTTTCAACGATGTTGAGGCGAAGTTCCACAGCCTTTGCTTTCAATTCGTCAATTGAAATTTTGTTGTTTGGCATTTTCTAGCCCTCCTACATAATTTTCCTGTTGAACTATAAAAATAGTTTACTCTCCAATTATAGGTGGGCGCGCACGCTAAGTCAACCCCCAAAAATTATAAACTTAAAGCACGCCGGTTTTGAAAAATATGCTTAGCCAAGCTTTTAGCCATGCCGACTTCATCTTTGATGAACTCACCGCTTGCATAAATCACCTGGTTTTGCGCAATCTATCTCCGTAGGAGAAGGATTTATGAACAAGACTTACGTATACGCATTTTTTGCCGCTTGCTTGTTACTGTTTGCAATGTGGTTTATGCAAATCCCTAACAGTGCAAATGTCGCCGATGCATACGATGTTGAAGATTTAGTGAGCGACGACGTTGTCCTTTTTTATGAAAAATCAATTGCAGAAGAGAATTTTATTACGGGAATTAGCCCTTTTCGCAAGCAAAGAATGTGCGAGACTTATTCAGTCAGCGAAAAAAAGCTTAATGCGCTTTTGATTTTGCAAGATTTAGGCGCACGAATAGGTGAAAAACAAAATTTGAACGACCTTGCTAAAATGAATGACAGACAACTTTCAGCCTACGGCAAAAAAGTTGTAATTACCTATATTTCCACGCTTTCCGATGAAAGGAAAATGGAATTAAAACAAGAGTGGAAAGAAAGAAAAACGTAAACTTCGCTTCAATTTCGCCCTTTTAATGTAAAATTGCTCCAAAACGATATGAGATGATTCGTTTTTGAAATCCGCATCTTTGCGGGTTTTTTATAGTTTACATCTAAACTTTCCTTTTTGCCCCTTGAAATGTGACGGCCGTGGTGGTATAATATCGTGCGACAGGAGGAAAAACAATGGAAATAAACAAATTAGATTTTTTGTCGTCAAAAGCGAGAAAACTACGTGACGACGCCATTGAAATTATCGGACATTTTGGCGTCGGACATATCGGTGGCACGATGTCGGTTATGGACGCTTTGACCGTTATTTATTACGACAAAGCTAACATTGATCCGAAAAATCCCAAAAAGCAAGACCGCGACAGAGTGATTATGTCAAAGGGTCATGCAGGCCCTGCAATGTACGCCGTATTAGGCGATTTAGGATATTATCCTGCTGAATGGGAAAAGACGCTCAACCAAAACGGAACCAACCTTCCTTCGCACTGCGATATGAACAAGACTCCGGGCATTGATTTCACGGCAGGCTCGTTGGGACAAGGTCTTTCGGCGGCGGTTGGCATGGCACTGGCTGCAAAAATCGACCATAATCCCGCAACAATCTATTGCTTTATCGGCGACGGTGAAAGTCAGGAAGGTCAAATTTGGGAAGCAACTATGTTTGCAGGAACGCACGGTTTGGACAACCTGATTGTGCTATTAGACAACAACAAAATGCAACTTGACGGACCCACCGACAGCATCAACTCAATCGCGCCGGCGGCAGATAAGTGGAAGGCGTTCAATTTCTTCGTTCAAGAGATAGACGGACATGATATTTGTGCAATTTCAGACGCAATAGATGCTGCAAAAGCACAAAAAGGCAAGCCTTCTATGATCGTTATGAACACAGTCAAGGGACACGGCGCATCCTTCACTGAAGGAGTCGCAAACTGCCACAGCATGTCCATTCCTGAAGAAGTTTGGAAGAAAGAAACGGGGAGGTATTAATCATGACTGACGAAAAGGAAATGAGACAAGTTTTGGCGAATACACTCGCCGATATAGCAAACACGGACAAGAGGATTGTTGTGCTTGAAGCCGACCTTATGGGTTGCCACGCAACCAAAGCATTCAAAGAAGCACATCCCGAAAGTTTTATCAACGTCGGTATAGCGGAAGCCAACCTTATCGGTGTTGCGGCGGGTATGTCCGCAATGGGCAAGATTCCCTTTGCATACAGCTTTGCGCCATTCACCACTCGCCGTTGCTACGACCAGATTTTCATCTCCGTTGCTTACGCAAAACAAAACGTAAAAATCGTCGGTTCCGATCCCGGTGTGACCGCAGAAGCCAACGGCGGAACACATATGCCTTTTGAGGATATGGCCATCATGAGAGCAATCCCCAAGATGGTGTGCTTTGAACCTACCGACGCAGCTATGCTTGCGGCGGCAATTCCTCAAATTATCGATTATCCCGGCGCGGTCTATATCAGATTGTTCCGCAAAAAGGCAGACCACATCTTTGATTCGCTTCCCGATTTTAAACTGGGCAAAGCAACCAAAGTATCGGACGGCAAAGACGTCACGATTATTGCAAGCGGCATTATGGTATCTCGCGCAGTGGCGGCGGCAGAACAATTAAAAGCCGAAGGCATTTCCGCGGCGGTGTTAAATATTCACACTTGGAAACCCATTGACGAAGAGGCAATAGCTGCGGCAGTCAAAGAAACCGGCGCATTGGTCACTTGCGAAAACCACTCCACTTACGGTGGTTTGGGCAGCGCAGTTGCAGAAGTTGTTGTTGAAAAGTGTCCTGCTCCTATGGAAATGATCGGAGTAAAGAATTGCTTTGGCGAAGTGGGCAAGAACGCGTATCTAAGCGAAACGTTCCACTTGACAGCAGCGGACATTGTCGAGGCGGCAAAAAAGGCTATTGCCAGAAAGTAAAAAACCGTATAATTATCGGCGGAAGTGTGCTCTTCCGCCGATATTTTATTTAAAAAACACGCGCTCAAGACACGCCAATCAAAGCGGCATAGAGAAATTTATGCTTGACTTATACTATTTCATAGTATATATTAATACAATAATCCAAGACTAAAAACCGTCGGAGGAAATCATAATCATGAGAAAGAATGCCGAAAAAATATTCGCAACAGCGGGCGTCATAGTCGCAATCGTGATGATTGTTATACTTGTCGTCACCGCATTCGGTGGAATAAAATTTGAAGAGTTTGAAAACTCTCTTGTCAGAGGTTTGTTTGTCACGCTGGGCACACTTTATGCGGTGCTTTCCGTGATTTCTCTCACCATGCTCTTCACGTCTAGCGAAGTTGTCAAAGAAATTACTCTGCGCAGTGACAAAGAAGGAACTTCCAAAGCCACCGTCGGCGTTATTCGCAAGCTTGTCAAAAACACCTGTGCGGGCGTTGAAGGCGTAAAGAGCGGCAAAGTTTCTTTGATTATGGATGATTACGGTGTGCGTTTGAAAATTAACATCAAAATCATCGACAAAGACGTTGTCGAAACGGAAACTTATATCCGCACAATGCTTGAAGAAGTATTTTGGAACGCTATCGGTTTCAGATTTAATTCTATCGAGATAAAAGTTGTTTCGCTTCAGTCCAAATTCAAAATCACCCAATCCGAAGTGGCTGAACAAGTGAATGCAATCGTGGCTGAAAAAGCGGCAGTTGCCGAAGCGGAAAAAGCGGCGCAAATTGCCCAAACCGAAGAAGTCGCAGCACCTCAAGACGAGAATGACAGCGTAACCGAAATCGAAGAGAATGCCGAAACTCAGGAAATTGAAGTTGCCGCACCGACAACCGATACCGCCACTGCAACAGCCGAAGCCGAAGAAGACAAAGAAATTGTCTCGGAAAACGAAGCGGAAGACGTCATCAAAGAAGCACCCGCAGAAGAAACCAAAGTCGAAGAGGGAGAACCCCAAAAAAAGGACTAGATTATGGAACCTGTATACATTACAAAACAAGGGCTTGAAGAACTCAAAGCCAAGTATGACTATATGGTAAACGTCCGCAGAATGGAGTGTGCGGATGCAATCAAAAAAGCGCGAGAATTCGGCGATTTAAGCGAGAACGCGGAGTATGACGCCGCAAAACAAGAACAAGGTTTTGTTGAAGCGGAAATCAAAGAATTGGACGACAAAATCCACGCCGCAGTCATCATTGAAGAGGACATTTCTTCGCACAAAGTTTCCCTTGGCAGCACAGTAGTCGTTGAAGACGTTGAGTATAATGAAAAGGAAGAATTCCGTATCGTCGGAACCACCGAAGCCGACATCGCATTGGGCAAAATTTCAAACGAAAGCCCTCTTGGCAAGGCTCTGCTCGGACAAAAAAAAGGCGCAACCGTCAAAGTTAACACACCTGTGGGCGCCGTTATCGAATATAAGGTTTTGGTTATTAAGTAAATGAGCGATTTCACACCCCGCACCCAAGACGTCGAAATTGACGTTCATGAGGTCAGAAAAGTAAGAATAGAAAAACTCGAAGATTTGATTTCAAGAGGACGCAATCCTTTTGGAATCACTTCTTATAAGCGCACCGCAACCGCCGGCGCGGTTTTAAACGATTACGCATCTTTTGAAAGCAAAACGGTATCAGTTGCAGGCAGATTGATGTCCAAGCGCGTTATGGGCAAAGCCAGTTTCGGTCACGTTCTAGACAGCGACGGAGACATACAGGTATATTTCAGCCGCGATGATTTGGGCGAAGAAGATTATGCCGATTTCAAAAAACTTGACGTAGGCGATATAATCGGCGTCGAAGGTGTCGTTTTCAAAACCCGCACCGAAGAAATCTCCATACACGCAAAAAAAGTCGTTCTGCTCACAAAATCATTCCTTCCTCTGCCCGAAAAATTTCATGGGCTGAAAGACCCCGAACTTCGCTACCGTCAACGCTACGTTGACCTTATTGCAAACCCCGACGTCAAAGAAATTTTTGTAAAACGAAGCAAAATCGTTTCCGCAGTCAGGGAATTTTTGGATTCTGAAGGTTTTTACGAGGTGGAAACGCCCGTTCTCAACACGCTTGCAGGCGGCGCAAACGCACGTCCTTTTATCACGCATCACAACACTTTGGACGTGGATATGTACCTGCGCATTGCAACGGAACTTTATCTTAAACGCTGTATTGTCGGCGGTTTTGACAAAGTTTACGAAGTGGGCAGAATTTTCCGTAACGAGGGCATGGACCCCAAACATAATCCGGAATTTACCACTGTCGAACTCTACGAAGCATACGGTGACTACAACACGATGATGGACATCACCGAGCGCATGGTTATCTTCTGCGCCAAAAAGGTATGCCCGTCCCTTCAGATTACCTATCAAGGAACACCGATAAATCTTGAAAGCCCCTGGGAGCGTCTTACAATGGTTGACGCCGTAAAACGCTACGTCGGTTTAGATTTTGAAGGTGAACCTCTTGACCAACTTATCAAAAAAGCAAACGCAAAAGGCTTGGGTTTAAAGCTTGACACCTCTTGGGGCAACGCACTTTACAAGGTGTTTGACGTCTTTGTCGAAGAGCATTTGGACGGACCTATTTTCATAATCGATTATCCAGTGGAAGTCAGTCCTCTTGCAAAAAAGAAGCCTTCCGACAACCGCCTTACTGAACGCTTTGAATTTTTTGTCACCGGCAAAGAAATGGGCAACGCATTCAGCGAACTCAACGATCCAATCGATCAGCGCGAACGTTTTGCTGCTCAAGCGGCAGCAAAAGCACAAGGCGATGAAGAAACCCAGCCCTATGACGAAGACTTTATCAACGCATTGGAATACGGTATGCCTCCAACAGGTGGACTGGGAATAGGAATTGATAGATTGGTAATGCTGTTGACCGACAGTTTTTCAATCCGTGAAGTCTTGCTTTTCCCTACTATGAAACCCCTTAAGTAAAACCGCGCTATTTAGCGAATAACATCGTCAGCCTCCTTCACCCTCAGCAGTCACGTACGCAAAGTACGCTCCTGTCGATTGTGAAAGGGGCTTTCTTGTTCTTCATCAAAATAGACGCGATTGGCGCAACGCGCGACAATCGCTATTCCGTCGCTACGCTCCTTACGCGGTTTTACACGTCTATGCTTTGGTAAATGCGATAATCAAGTTTGTTGCCTTGCTATTTAGCGCCTAACTTTGTCAGGCACTCCCAATCCGAGCAGTCACATACGGCTAAGTATGCTCCTGTCCGTCTTGGGGGTGCCTTTCTCGTTATGCATCTGAATATCGGCGTTTTATCCAGTCGTTTTAAACACTTACTGATTACGAACTTACAAACGCGAGCCGCAGGGCGGCGACCGAATCGAGTGCCGAGCACTTGCTATACTTTACCCTGAGCGTGCGTAGCAATAAACGGACGTCGGCAACTTACGAAGTTGCGAAAATCCGCGCAGGGCGCGGA
>CAYJCS010000050.1:0-8906 GCA_964368715.1 uncultured Bacteroidaceae bacterium
GCATTGTCTTATGGCGGGAGGCGCGATGTGCCTTTTGCTTTTGCTTGAACCCAACATGTCGATTACTGTTTGCGTAGCCTTGACACTTTTCATATTGCTGTTTGCATCAGGTGCAAAAAGCGGGCATTTAGGCGCGGTTATGTTGCCTGTTCTCGCACTCGGAATTGCGCTTCTCTTTTCGGAGCCGTACCGCGTCAGACGCTTGCTCGCATTTGTCAATCCTTGGGAATCGCCGCTTGACGAGGGCTATCAACTGATACAATCCTATTATGCTCTGGGTTCGGGCGGATTGTTTGGTGTCGGATTGTTCAATTCGCGTCAAAAATATTTGTTTTTGCCTTTTGCCGAAAGCGATTTTGTGCTTGCGGTTATCGGCGAAGAAATCGGGCTTGTGGGAGTGGCTTTGGTATTGTTGCTCTATATGATTTTGGTTGTGGCAGGAATAAAAACTGCAATAGGCGCAAAAGACAGATTTTCTTGCTATCTCGCCGCCGGTATAACCTCTCTTATTGCCGTGCAAACTGTAATTAACGTCGCCGTCGTGTGCGGCGCGGTGCCTCCGACGGGCTTGCCACTGCCTTTTATGAGCGCAGGAGGAAGTTCACTGGTCGCCTATCTGGCCGCAGTCGGACTGCTTATAAACGTCGCCAAAAAATCAAGAATAAAAATTCTTGACACTCAAAACGACTTCAATAAAAACTTAAAACTGAACGAAATCGTTGTGTGGAAAAACACTCCCACAACAAAATAAGGTAAATTATGCCGGAAAATCATCTTGTCATAAAAGGCGGAAAACCGCTCAACGGAAACGTTGTTTTGCATGCGGCAAAAAATGCCGTTCTTCCTTTGCTTGCCGCCTCGGTGCTGACGGATAAACCTTTGACCGTGTGCGATTGTCCGTATATTAGCGACGTCGAAGGAATGATTAGAATTTTGCAGTCGCTGGGTATGGGCGTAAAACTTAATGAGAGAAATATAACTGTTTTCGGAAAACCCAACGGCAGTCACGTTCCGGAGAAATTGGCGTGCGCCCTCCGCTCATCGGTTTTTCTACTAGGGCCGCTGCTTTCCGAGACGGGCGAAGTAAAATTGCATTATCCCGGCGGCTGCGCCATAGGCTCAAGGCCTCTCGACATTCATTTGAACGGACTATGCGCTATGGGTGCAAAAGTCGAATACAATGAAAACAGCATTTTATGCACCGCAAAAAAGTTGAAAGGAGCGGAAATCGTTTTCAAATATCCAAGTGTCGGAGCGACGGAAAATTTGTTGCTTGCGGCCGTCAAGGCAGACGGCGACACGACGCTTATCGGGTGCGCGCGCGAGCCTGAAATTGTATCATTGTGCAAAGCATTGCGTCTTATGGGAGCAAAAATTTCGGGAGAGGGCACACCCGTACTAAAAATCAGCGGTGTAGATTCGCTGGACAGAGTTGAGTTTACACCCGTAACAGACAGAATCGTTGCCGGCACGGTGCTTATGGCAACCGCAGTAACAGGCGGGAGGGTTATCTTGCGCGGAACGCGCCCGCGCGATTTAGGCGCGGTGCTTTCACGTATGGTTTCAAAAAATATTTCGTTTACAGAAGATTGCAGTTTGTTGACAATCGAAAGCGACGGCAAAATAAATTCAGGAGACATAACAACGGGACCGCACCCGCTTTTCCCCACCGACTTGCAGGCACCGTATTGCGCGATGCAATGCTACTCTAAAGGACAGAGCGTTGTCCGCGAAACGGTTTTTGAAAACAGATTCGCCCATGTGGAAGAATTAAGAAAGATGGGCGCGGATTTAAGCCTAAAAGGCAACGAATTGACTGTTGTAGGAAAAGGTGAACTAAACGGCGCAGACCTGTATGCGTCCGATTTGCGCGGAGGGGCGGGACTGATAATAGCCGCTTTGGGTGCAAAAGGGGTGAGCAAAATATTCGGTCTAAACTATATCGACAGAGGATACGAAGATATTTGCGGCCTATTCAGATCCTTGGGAGCCGACATTAGGCTAAAACAATGATTTTGGCTTTTGGTCAGTTTTTTGGTAGCCGACACTGGGAGAAAAAAACCTAAATTTTTTTAATATGATGAGCGACGATTAAATAAATATGCAGTTCAACTGAAAATCGACTGTCTAAACGATAATTTAAACCAAAATTTTAAAAAACTCTTGACAGTGTATATTTATCATATATAATTTAAGTATAACTTAACGCACGCACGCGCGCACTTTGGGCAAAAGGGACGGTATGAGCGGTATTTTCACAAAAGATATTGTCGTGCTGGACGTGACTTCACGTCTTATTTGTGCTATTGTCGGCGTTAAGAAGGCTCAAAGCGTTTTTGGACTCAAAGCAGTTGTTGAAAAAGTCCATTCGGGCTATGAAAACGGAGAATGGCTGGACGCTGATGAAACGCGTAAAGTTTCTTATGATGTTTTAAACGAAGTTCTTTCTCATTCCGCGTCTCGCTCTAAAAGGATTTTTATCGGCGTACCTGCGGAATTTGTCACCGTCGTAACAAAAGAAATCCACGTTACACTTGACAGAAAACGCCGCGTTGTCGATGCTGATATTGATTTTCTGCTCAAAAAAGGCGAGACGTTTGGTCAGGATAAATACGTTGTCATCAACCGCGCTCCGGTGCATTATTCCGTTGACACAGTCGAGGCGTATTACGCTGACGTCCGCGGCATGAATGCATCAAGCTTGACAGGGTTGATTACATACGTTTTGTGCGAGCGTTCTTTTACTGACTTTTTCGACGAAATCGCAAGTTCACTCTGCTTCAGAGATATAAGATACGTCTCCACCGCTTGGGCGGAAGGCGTTTCTTTGTTTGAAAAGGAAGAACGCGACAATTCCTACGCCCTGTTAGACGTTGGATATATTTCATCCAGCGTGATTATCGGCAGGGGAGACGGCGTTGTCGCTCTGAAATCATTTTCGCTGGGCGGAGGACACATCTCGGCCGATATGTACCAGTTGCTTGACGTCCCGTTTGAACTGGCGGAACAGGCAAGAGATCTTGTCGACTTAAATCTCAATTATGCCGACGACGCAATCATCGTCGCCGATGCCGATAGTGCGGTTTACGCCGCAGACGCATGCGAAATCGTCCGCTCCAAACTAGACGTTTTTGCCGAAGTTTTAAAAAGCGTACTAGGCGGCATGAAAAATGAATTTCCGTCCTATGCACCCGTATATTTGACGGGTGAGGGCATCGCGGGTATTCGCGGAGCGAAAAAATATCTCAGCGAGCAACTCGGCAGGACGGTTGAAATCGCAACACCAAAACTTCCCGGATATGCAAAGCCGTGCCACGCGTCCAAGATATCCTTGCTGATAGTGGCGGAAACGCTTGCAAAATTCAATTTTAGGGAGTTTATAAAAAAGATAATCAACGGAGGTAAGTTATGATAGATTTTGAAAAATACGGGTTTGACACCGCTCCCGTCGAAAATGACCTTGACGAAGTTTCGGATAGTAACGATGATGCAGCCCGCGAAATCATAGATCACGAGGACGGTTTTGTGCAACAGTCATTTGACGACGTAGAGGAAGAACCTGTGCCGACCGTTGCCGCGGCAGCACCAAAAACTCCTCATCTCGACGTTGATACTCTCACCGCCAAACAACCCGGCAAGGCAAATATTGTTGTAGTCGGCGTGGGCGGTGGCGGAAACAATGCTGTCAACAACATGATTCGCGCAGGAATAAAAAGCGCGAGTTTCCTCGTCATGAACACCGACGTGCAAGCGCTCAATATGTCGCTTGTCGCCCCCAGATTCAAAATCCAATTAGGACACGGACAAACGGGCGGTCTGGGCGCAGGCTCCAACCCCGAAATCGGACGCCTAGCCGCTGAAGAATCTCGCGAATATATCAAAGCCGCACTAAAAGGCATTGACCTTCTCTTCATAACCGCCGGAATGGGCGGTGGAACAGGCACCGGTGCCGCGCCGATTATCGCAGAGATAGCCAAATCAATGGGTATTTTGACTGTCGCAGTCGTCACAAAGCCTTTCAATTTTGAAGGTCAACTCCGCATGAAAAACGCGGAGATGGGCATCAGAAATCTGCAAAACTTTGTTGACACCCTTCTTGTTATCCCCAATCAAAAACTTATCGACGTGCTCGACAAGAGCGTGTCGTTCAAACGCGCCTTTGAAATCGCCGACGACGTTCTCCGTCAAGGCGTGCAGGGCGTGAGTGATATAATCGCGAATCCGGAACTTATAAACCTCGACTTTGCAGACGTAAAAACAATACTCTTGAACAAAGGGCTCGCTCATATGGGCATTGGCTACGGCAAAGGCGAAAAGAGAGTCATCGAGGCAGTCCGCGGCGCAGTTTGCAGTCCGCTTCTTGAAACAGACATCGAAGGCGCAACGGGCATAATCATCAACGTTTGCGGCGGTGAAGATATGCTGCTTACAGAAGTCACCGAGGCTTGCGACATCATCCGCGACGTGGTGGATCCTTCTGCGAATATCATCGTCGGCACGGCAACCGTTCCCGACAAGAAAGATATCGAAATCACCATCATCGCCACAGGCTTTATGGACAAAAACACCATACCTGCACGCGTTTCCACAAACCCCGCCGTTACAGCGGCGAAGCCGGTGTCAAGCGTACTGGGTGAAGTGGCCGCAGACAGCGAAACGGAAAGGCCGATGCGTCCGATTTATAATCCCGACATATTTGCCGACCGTCCGCAGTTTGGCGCGCCCAAAGACGTTGCTCCTATCGCGCCCGTGCCTGCACCCGCGCAAGCACCCACCGAACCCGAAGAAATTCAACCTTCGAGAATTGATGTTTCCGCAGTGGGGGGGAGGCAAGTGCCTAAATTCCTCCGCAAGATCCGCGGCGACAGAAATTAAACAACGCTATTTGTGCCCTTTTGTGTGATACCCAAGAACTCGGCATTGTCGCGTACGACATAGTACGCTTGGCAATGCCAAAACCTTGTGTCTCACGCAAAATCATCACAAATAATCGCAGTTTAATAACAAACAAAGATAAGCACGCTATTTTGCGCCTAGCATCGTCAGACATCGTGTCTGCAACCCTCACGTACAAAAAGTACGCTTCGGTCTGCATCCTCTCGACTTCCTTGCTATGCATCAAAATATCCCAGTTTAACATAAACAGCGCTATTTGTGCGCTTTCGCGCGTTGCACAAAAACTTGTCACCGCCACGTACGATTATGTACGCTTGGCAATGCCAAAACCTTGTGTCTCACGCAAAATCATCACAAATATCGCTGTTTAATAATAAGTAACGGAAAGCACGTTGAATTTTGCCATGTATTGTACGAAACAAAATGTTGTCGTAGCATAAAAAGTCAGTAAAGAAATAAGCACTGTTTGCTCTTAAACTTGATAAAATGAATACATTTGCTAAACGAAGCATAAACAAGTTGGAGTTATGGAAAGGGAGCAATGTGCAAAAAAATGGCACAAAATGCTTGACAGTG
Organism: uncultured Bacteroidaceae bacterium; assembly: GCA_964368715.1. Lineage (GTDB taxonomy): Bacteria > Bacillota > Clostridia > Christensenellales > CAG-917 > RGIG4097. Next base: position 5,473 of record CAYJCS010000050.1, read on the forward strand.
TAGTATAACGATATAACAGTGTGTAATATGAAACGAATTTTAAGTATAATAGCGAGCGTTATGGTGGTCGCGGGTATTGTGGCTGGGTTTGCCCAGTTGCTTATCACATACAAAATAATATAAATCCGCTTATATTTTGCCAAAAGTGTTCTTCGTCTGCATAGGTTGACGGAGCGCGCGTATACCGTCCGTCAAATACGGGCGGTTTTTCAATTTTAAGTGCTATTATGTGCTGTAGCATGTTGTTTAAGATGACAGGCTGTTTTGTCACTATCCAGACTATTAAAATATAATTTATGACAAAATTAACAATCAACTTATTGCCAGGTACATATGCAAATTCCATTTGGAGGCTAGGTTTTACTTCTTTGCTATTTATTTGTTTGCAGAATAATAAACTTTTCGATCATCATAAATCGCCAAGTTTGTCTCCGACGGAAAGATTTCGCGCGCGCGAGGGCTTAAAATCTGCGTGTGAGGGTGTATATCGAGGTTGTGCTGTTCAATAATCTTGTTCTTGACCTTTTGCTCGTGCTGACTTGCCTCTACGTCAGACGCCGCAAAGCGTTGAAGTTCAGGGTTACTTTATCCGTACTGATAGGTGCGGCGGCAAGCGTCGGTTACGTGTTTATATCCCTCGTGTGGCAGATTATTATAAGAGCCTTACTCGCGCCGCTTATGAGTGCGATATTTGACAAGTACCGCAGTTTCAAAGATTACGCCGTGTCGCTTGCGGTGTTTGTGCTGCTCACGTTTGCTTTGGGCGGTACGGTTGTTGGCATTAACAACCTTGTCGGCTTTGACTTGAGAGGCTACGGGATTTTGGGTTTGGTTGCCTTGGGCGCGGTGATTATGGAAACTAGCATTGTGGCAATATTTTCAAAACGGGCAAAAATCAAACGGACAGTTAAGACTGTAACGCTAGGCTACCGAGGAAAATGCGTAAATGCACTTGCTCTTTACGACAGCGGAAACACGCTTACAGACATATTGACAGGAGAGCCTGTCGTTGTCATTTCCGAGTCGTTAAAAAATGAATTGGGCGCGTTAGATGGTCAAAACATTGCCGATATAGAAGGATACATAAACGTGGAAACGGTAAGCGGAGAAAGCAATATGCCACTAATAAAACTTGACGGTGTTCACGTTGACGGGAAGTCATTAAGCGCATACGGGGCACTGTCGCACAAAAATTTCGACGGCTTCGATTTGATTTTGCAAAATACGATGTTCGGGGGTTAGAATGACAAAGTTAAGAATACTGCTATCCAAAATTTTGACGGCGTTAGGTTTTTCGGCGCCGACATCGGTTGATTACATATCTTCGGGCGACAGCCTGCCCGCACCTCTGTCTCCCGAAGAAGAGGCCGAAGTGCTTCAGAAATATTCGGAGGGTGACGAGAATGCGCGCCTAACGCTGATTGAGAGAAATCTTAGGCTTGTGGTTTACATAGCAAAACGATTTGACAACACAAGTGTTGACCTTGACGATTTGATCTCTATCGGTACAATCGGGCTTATTAAAGCCGTTGGCAGTTTTGATAGGGATAAAAAAATCAAACTTGCAACATTTGCGTCACGTTGCATCGAAAACGAAATATTGATGTATCTTCGCAAGATGAGCAAAATCCGCGCCGAAGTATCGCTTGAAGAGCCCTTAAACATCGACGGAGAGGGCAACGTGCTTATGCTAGGCGATATACTTGGCACAGAACCCGACGCTATATATCACGACTTGGAAGCGGGCGCAGAAAGAGAAATGCTGATTGAAAGTTTTGAAAAACTGTCGGCAAGAGAGCGGCGCATTGTCGAACTGCGTTTCGGGCTGGACGGCAAAGAGGAAATGACGCAAAAAGAAATTGCAGAAATGATGGGTATATCGCAATCCTACATTTCACGTCTTGAGAAAAAAATTGTGTCAATGCTCAAAAAAGAAATAGCAAAACTTGGATAAGTGTTACGAAATAGTGCATTATATAGAATAGTTTTTCCTTTTACATAGTTTTTTGTCCTAAATCTCTATCCTACATACCCGCTTTAATGCGGTTGTCGTAGGAGGAGAAATTTGAACAAAGTTACCATTTCCGGCGTTGACACTTCATTGCTACCAAGACTTTCACAAAAACAAAGTAAAGAATTATTGCAGAGAATAAAAGACGGTGACGACGAAGCGCGGGAACTTTTTATTTTTGCCAATATGCGGCTTGTATTATCCGTTGTGGGCAGATTCCAACGCCAAGGCGATTATGCCGACGATTATTTCCAAGTGGGCATGGTGGGGTTGTTGAAAGCATTAAACAATTTTGATTCTGCGTACGGGGTTACGTTTTCCACCTATGCCGTGCCTATGATTATCGGCGAAATCAAGCGTGCGATGAGGGATAGAACGGGCATTAAGGTGTCCAGAAATTTGCGCGATACGGCTTATAAAGCACTGCGAACCCGTGAACTTATGACCGAAAACGGCTATATGCCGGACATTTTGGAAATCGCGGAGGAAATTGGTATTCCGCTGAAAGACGTTTCGTGCGCACTTGATGCGGTCAGCGATACGATTTCGTTCAACGAGCCTGTATTTAACGAGGACGGAGAGGGAATGTTGCTGCTTGACAAACTGCCCGACGAAAAAGAAACTACGGAAAACTGGACGGAACGCTTGTCACTTCACGAAGCCCTAAAATGCGTGCCTGAAAGAGAATTGAACGTCATAAGACTGCGTTATTTTGAGGGCAAGACGCAAACGGAGATAAGTACGGTTGTCGGAATAAGTCAGGCGCAAGTAAGCAGACTTGAAAAATCCGCACTGGAGAGAATACGAAAGGCCCTTGCATAATTTTCGCGTCATGATTATCAAAATTAAATTTTGCTACTAAACGAGAGGCTAAAAAATAAACAAGGAACTAAAAACGCGTGCCAAAGGCGCGCGTTTTGGTTTTAATAAAAAATACGATTGTAAATTTGGGACTTTTAAGGAGCGGTGTTGTCGTCTTGCATATTTTCGGCTGAACAGACGGAAACGCCGCCTACCATTTCGGTCAAAATGACGTCGGTGCCGATTTTTATTATGTTGCACCAGGGAACGAAAATATTTTCGGTGTTGGTAAGGCTTTTCAAAAAACTTCTTTTTCCCGGTACAACCAATCCCGTAACACGTCCCGAAGATGTAAACGTTAAATCGCAAACGTGCCCCAGTTCTCGGCCGTCTGCGACGTTTATGACTTGTTTTGAACTCAATTCTGCAAAAGAATACTGCTTGCCGTTCATACATTTACGCTATGATACGTGTGTCGAAAATATTCTAAATATAGTTTTTTTTGTTAAAGCATTTACAAAAGTAACAATATATAGTATAATTTGTCTAATAAATCGAGAGGGAATGTTATGAAATGCATTTATTGCGGCTGTATGGACAGCAGGGTCGTTGACAGCAGACA
>CAYJCS010000051.1:0-8838 GCA_964368715.1 uncultured Bacteroidaceae bacterium
TAAATGCCGGTTGGGTCCAAGCCGTTCACAGGTTCGTCAAGCACCAAAATTTTGGGATCGCCAAGCATCGACATTGCAATCGCAAGACGCTGTTTCATCCCAAGCGAAAAGTTTTTGGCGGGGAGTTTATCATCGGGATTCAGCCCCACAAAACGTAGTTCTTCTATCAACTTTTCCTCGTCTTTTATGCCTATGGAAAGAGCCGTTGCTTTCATATTGTTAAGCGCGGATAAATAAGGAATAAAGGAGGGCTGGTCAATGATTGAGCCTATGCTTTCTCTTTGTGCGCGCAACTGCTGCGTGGTTGAAACTCCGTTTATGGAAACTTCGCCGCTTTCGGGAGACGCAAGGCCGAGAAGAATCCTTATAAGTGTTGTTTTGCCTGCGCCGTTACGCCCTATAAGTCCGTAGATTTCGCCTTCGTTTATGGTGAGATTTACGTCATCTAAGATTTTTCTTCCACCGTATGATTTGTTGAGTTTGGTCGTTTGAATAACTGCCATTTTTCACCTCGAAGAAATTATATCACAAGAGCGTTTAAATATCCATATAAAATAGCGAAAGAAAATAGTAAGCGATTATATGTGAATTCTGTATTGGAACTTTTTTTAAAATAAAACCCGCGGCAATGTCGCGGGTAAAGTGGAGCGAATGATGGGAATCGAACCCACAACCGCAGCTTGGGAAGCTGCTGTTTTACCACTAAACTACATTCGCAGATGCAGAGATTATATTATCCACAATCGCATCAAAAGTCAATTACAAATTTTAAAGCCTAGTTTTTCGTTTAGGTGCCCAATTAAACATAGTTTTGAAAGAAATCACAACTTAATTAACTTTTCGTGTTCCTTGGTTCAATTATTTATTTTGAAAATACCAGTTTATCCCTGTTAAATTGCGATATGACGGATAAATCGGTTGATTTTTTTAGAGGTATACCTTATAATCACACTAATTTATAGCGCATACGCGCGGAGTATAGAAATGTATAAACCTGTTGACACAAATTTAAATTTTGTAGAAAGAGAAAAAGAAGTTTTGGCTTTTTGGAAAGAAAACGATATTTTCCAAAAGAGCGTTGACAAAAACGAAGGTCGCGAGGTCTTCAATTTTTACGATGGCCCTCCGACTGCAAACGGCAAGCCTCACGTGGGGCATATTCTCACCAGATCGATGAAGGATTTGATTCCTAGATATAAGACGATGAAAGGCTATCACGTGCTTAGAAAAGCCGGCTGGGACACTCACGGACTTCCTGTCGAACTCGAAGTTGAAAGACAACTCGGCATGGACGGCAAAAAGGATATAGAAAAATACGGCATTGAGCCTTTTATCAAAAAGTGCAAAGAATCCGTTTGGAAATACACCGATGAATGGCAAAAAATGTCCGACCGCTTGGGATACTGGGCGGATATGGAAAACCCATACATCACCTACAGCGACAATTTTATCGAGTCCGTATGGTGGGCACTAAAGTCCATTTACGACAAAGGACTTATCTACAAAGGCTACAAAATCGTGCCGTACTGTCCGCGTTGCGGAACGGCTCTTGCGTCTCACGAAGTGGCGCAGGGGTATAAGGACGTCAAAGAGATGTCCGTATACGCAAAGTTTGCCGTCAAGGGCGAAAAAAACGTCTATTTCCTTGCATGGACAACCACTCCTTGGACACTTCCCAGCAACGTTGCGCTTTGTATGAACGCGGACGAAGATTACACACGCATAAAAGTTGGCGAAGTAGAATTTATCCTTGCCGACGCGCTCATCGGAAAACTCTTTGAAGAAGGAACTTTTGAAAAGATTTCCACTTTGAAAGGCAGCAAATACGAATATGCGGAGTACGAACCGCTGTTTGATTATAAAACCGGCGCAAAAGAAAAGTCGCACTATATCACAAACGACGATTATGTCACACTTACCGATGGCACCGGCGTTGTGCATATCGCGCCCGCATTCGGCGAGGACGACAGCAGGATAGGCAAGCGTTACAATCTGCCTTTTGTGCAGATGGTGAACGATCGCGGTCTGTTTATCGACACCGTCACCGATTTCAAGGGTATGTTTGTCAAAGACGCCGACAAACTCATCATTGAAAAATTGAACAAGGAAGGCAAACTTTTCAAACAAGAAATGTTTGAGCACTCTTATCCTTTCTGCTGGCGTTGCGACACTCCTTTGCTTTATTACGCACGCAGCAGTTGGTTTATCAAGATGACCGAAGTACGTGACAATTTGCTCAAAAACAATGCCTCCGTCAACTGGATGCCTCCGACAATCGGCACCGGACGTATGGGCAACTTCCTTGAAAACGTTGTGGACTGGGGTATTTCCCGTGAGCGTTATTGGGGAACTCCGCTTCCCATTTGGGTTTGTAACAAGTGCGGAAAAATCCACGTTATCGGCTCAAAAGAAGAATTGAGAAAATGCGGTCACCTCGACCATGACATCGAGTTGCACCGTCCTTATATCGACGAAGTCAAATGGAAGTGTGAGTGCGGCGGAACGTATGAGCGTACGCCCGAAGTGCTGGACTGCTGGTTTGACAGCGGTTCTATGCCTTTTGCACAATGGCACTATCCCTTTGAAAATCAAGAACTTTTTGAAAAGGAATTCCCTGCGGATTTCATTTCCGAAGCAGTTGACCAAACGCGCGGATGGTTTTATACCCTTGAAGCCATTTCTACGCTTTTGTTTGACAAAGCACCATTTAAGAACTGCTTGGTTTTGGGACTTGTCAACGACAAAGACGGCGTGAAAATGAGCAAGCATAAGGGCAACGTGGTTGACCCTTGGAGCGTGCTTGACAAACAGGGCGCGGACGCAACGAGGTGGTATTTCTACACCGCAAGCGCACCTTGGCTGCCTTCGCGTTTCTCGGGAGACAACGTCAGCGAATCGCAACGCAAGTTTATGGGCACTCTTTGGAACACTTACGCGTTCTTTGTGCTCTACGCCGACATCGATAACTTCAATCCGACAGAACATAACCTTGCATCACAGCGTTTGACCATTATGGACAAATGGATTTTATCCGAATTGAACAGCCTCATTAAGTCTGTGGACGAGGGCTTAAACGAATACAAAGTCACCGAAACGTCAAGAGCGATAGCCGAGTTTGTGGACAAACTGTCCAACTGGTACGTGCGTCGTTCAAGGGACCGTTTCTGGGGCAGCGAAATGAGTGCGAGCAAAGAGGCGGCATACACAACACTGCATACAGTGCTTACAACTCTTAGCAAATTGACCGCTCCTTACGTTCCATTCCTTGCCGAAAATATGTACCAAAACTTGGTGCGCACATTCAACAAAACCGCTCCTATATCCGTACACCTTTGCGATTTTCCTTCTGCAGACGAGCGCTACATCGACAAGTCGCTTGAAAACGGTATGGAAGACGTGCTGAAAGTTGTGGTTTTGGGCAGAGCGGCGCGTAACAAAGTCAACCTCAAAAACCGTCAACCGTTGAAACGCTTGATTTATAACGGCAAAACCGAACTAAGCGACGATTTGAAAGCACTTGTCGAAGACGAACTCAACGTCAAAAATTTGGAAATCTCCGACGGAAGCGTGAGTTATATTAACTACGAAATCAAACCGCAACTGAAAACCTTGGGGCCGAAATACGGTTCACTGCTCGGAAAAATACGCGAAGTTTTGAGCGATGCCGAACTGGGAATCATTGCGGCAGTCAAAAACGGCGGCAGATTCAAGCGCATGATTGATGACAAAGAAGTCGACTTGGGCGAAGAAGATTTGCTCATATCCGCGCACAACAAAGAAGGTTTTTCGGCAGAATCCGACGGCGACACTACCGTTGTGTTGGACACTTCATTAAACGACGAACTTATTTTTGAAGGCTCGGAAAGAGAAATAGTCAGCAAGATTCAAACGATGAGAAAAGAAGCAGGCTTTGAAGTCACCGACCATATAACCTTAGGTTATAAAGCCGAGGGTATTGCTCTTGAAGTTTTCAAAAACGGTGATTTTAAAAAGGACGTTCTTTGCGACAAACTGGACGAAAAACTCGACGGCTACGTGAAGTCTTGGGACATCAACGGCGACAGTGTCATAATATCTGTTAAGAAGAGGTAAAATGCTTACAGCGAAGGATTGGTCGGATTATGAAGTGATTGCCACTGGCGACGGCGAAAAACTGGAGCGCTGGGGTAATCTAACTTTGCTCCGTCCCGATCCGCAGGTAATCTGGCACGCCAAAAAACCCTTGCGCGAATATGACGGCATCAACGCCGTATACGAGCGCAGTGCGACAGGCGGAGGAGCCTGGACGCACACAAAAGGTGTTCCGTCGGATTTCACGGTTAGTTGGAAAGATTTGACTTTCAAACTCAAACTGATGGGGTTTAAGCATACAGGTCTTTTCCCCGAACAGGCCGTCAACTGGGCGCGAATGAGCGAACAGATTAAGGCGGCAGGCAGAGAAATTTCGGTGCTGAATCTCTTTGGATACACTGGGGCGGCATCTGTTGCGTGCCTTAAGGCAGGAGCAAGCGTTTGCCACGTCGACGGGGCTAAGGCAATGGTAGAACGCGCCGGTGAAAATGCCAAACTCTCGGGTGTTGAAAACGGAAAAATCCGCTATATCGTGGATGATTGCTTCAAGTTTTGTCAAAGGGAAATCCGCCGCGGCAAGCACTACGATGCCGTCATTCTGGATCCTCCCAGTTTCGGCAGAGGACCGAACGGCGAAAAGTGGAAAATCGAAGAGGGCATATCGGAACTTATGGAACTGGTGAGCGCACTTCTTTCGGATAATCCGCTGTTCGTGTGTCTAAACAGTTATACCACTGGGTTACAACCGGGTGTTATGGCAAATATATTGAAATTGACACTGCCGAAAGGTGCAAATATCAGCGCAGACGAAATCGGTCTGCCCACAAGCGAAGGGCTGGTGCTTCCGCAAGGTTGCTGCGCCTACGCAACATTTTAGAATATGGACTATAAGGATATAAAAATACTTTTCGAAGATAATCATCTGCTGGTGGTATTAAAACCGCCCTACGTCCCCGTGCAAGCGGATGAGAGCGGCGACGACGATATGTTGACTCTGCTCAAACGTTATCTTGTGGAAAAATACGACAAACCGGGCGAAGCGTTCCTCGGTTTGGTGCATAGATTAGACCGTCCGACGGGCGGCGTTATGGTATTTGCCAAAACGTCGAAATGCGCGTCAAGGCTCAGCGAACAGATAAGAGACGGCGAAGTTGAAAAGAGGTATCTCGCCATTGTGGAAGGGACTCCCAGGGAGAGAGGCGAAAAACTTATAAATTACCTCAAAAAATCCCCCGATAACAACGTAAGAATCGTGCCGCAACTTGAATATGGCGCAAAATATGCCGAACTTGACTACAAAGTGTTGTCGTCAAAAGACGGAATGAGCTTAATCGGTGTCAATCTCGTCACAGGCAGAGGTCATCAAATCCGTGTACAAATGGCAAATATAGGAAATCCGATTGTCGGCGATTGTCGCTACGGCAACGGCGAAAAACTCAAACTCCCGCTATGTCTGTGGGCGAGCGAACTTCGTTTCGCCCACCCAATCAGCGGCAAACAAATGGTGTTTAGGGTATACCCTCCGGAAGAGGAACCTTGGACACGCTTCGAAATGGACAGGTTTTTGTCCATAACAATTAAAAATAGTTAGGAGTTTGAATTATGGAAATGATAACAAAAACGCTCGGCGACGTCATACGCGGACTTGCGCATGATATACCCGACCATACGGCTGTAAAATACACCACCCGCGACTTTGAGCGATCTTGGGCGGAATTTAATGAAGAAACCGACAAAATAGCAAAGGGATTTATGGCGCTCGGAGTGAAGAAGGGCGACAAAGTTGCAATCTGGGCAACGAATATCCCCGAATGGATACTTACGCTTTTCGGCGCGGCAAAATGCGGCGCAATACTCGTCACCGTCAACACCAATTATAAAGTTTTTGAAATGGAATATCTGCTTCACCAATCGGACACAAATGTGCTCGTTTTGATGGGCGGTTTCAAGGATAGCAATTATGTAGATATTATGTATAAACTGCTGCCCGAACTTAAAAATTCCAAGGACGGCGAAGTCAACGCAAATTCTTTGCCTTATCTTAAACGCGTTATTTTCGCAGGCGACGGAACACCCGACGGAATGATGAATTTCAAAAAACTGTATAAGTTGTCCGAAAGCATTTCCGATGAAGAATACGCTGAGCGCACTGCGTCGCTTGACCCGTTTGACGTCATCAATATGCAGTATACGTCCGGCACGACGGGTTTTCCCAAAGGCGTTATGCTCACGCACTACAACATCATCAACAACGGCAAGACCATAGGCGACGGAATGGCGTTTACAAATAATGATAAACTTTGCATTTGCGTGCCAATGTTCCATTGTTTCGGGCTGGTGCTCGCAATGATGGCTTGTATAACTCACGGCACCACAATGGTTCCCGTTGAGGCATACAGTCCAGTAACCGTTATGAATGCGCTGTCAACTGAACATTGCACGGCGGTTCACGGGGTTCCCACAATGTTTATCGCAATGCTTGAGCACCCCACTTTCGACCAGTTTGATTTTTCGACTTTGAGGACGGGCATAATGGCTGGTTCTCCTTGCCCGATTGAGGTTATGAAGAAAGTGCTCAACAAGATGAACATGCGCGACATAGTAATCGTTTACGGGCAAACAGAAGCCTCTCCGGGTTGCACTATGACCACCACGAGCGACAGTATCGAAAAGCGCGTCAGCACCGTTGGAAGAGCCTTCCCCGGAGTTGAATGTAAAATTATCGACATCTCCACAGGCATGGAAGCAGCGGTTGGCGAACCGGGCGAGTTTGTCGCGCGCGGGTATAATTTGATGAAAGGCTATTACAAGATGCCCGAAGCCACCAAACAGGCAATCGATAAAGACGGTTGGTTACATACGGGCGACCTTTGCACCGTGGACGAAGACGGCTATTATAAAGTTGTCGGCAGGATAAAAGATATGATTATCCGCGGCGGTGAAAATATTTATCCCAAAGAAATTGAAGAGTTCTTGTACACTTGTGACAAAATCAGCGACGTTCAAGTCATAGGCGTGCCGTCCAAAACATACGGTGAAGAAGTTATGGCGTGCGTTATCTTGAAAGAAGGCGAAACTATGACCGAACAGGAAGTAAAAGACCTTGTAAAAGCCAATATGGCACGTTACAAGGTGCCGAGTTACGTTCGTTTTGTTACTTCGTTCCCGATGAACGCCGCGGGCAAAATTATGAAGTACAAAATGCGCGAAGAAGCCATTGAAGTGTTGAAACTTCAAGAAGCCGCAAACATTGAAACGGCATAAGGGAGGTTATTATGAAACTTTGTTTTTCTACGATAGGATGTCCGGATTGGAGACTTAACGATATAGTGTCAACGGCAAAAGATCTTGGATACAGCGCCGTTGAAATACGCGGAATCGGAAATGAAATGTACGCACCCGAAATGCTTGCATTCAATGAAAATTATGCAAAAACGGAGCAACTTTTAAGCAGTACAGGCGTGAAAATCGCCATGTTCTCATCCGGAGCCGCGCTTGCAAACCACAATGACAGCGACGCTGTTAAGGAAGCAAAAGCCTATATTGACCTTGCAAAAAAACTGAAAGTCCCATATATAAGAGTTATGAGCACCGACAAACCGTATTTTGACGGCGGCGATATTGAACTGTGCAAACGCTCATACGCTCAAATCGTCGAATACGCAGAGGGCAGCGGCGTTACTCCTTTGATGGAAACAAACGGCTTGTTTGTGGATACCGCGGCACTTAGAGATTTTCTTGACGACGTCGGCGGAAACGGCGGCGCGCTTTGGGACACACATCACCCCTACCGCTACGGCGACGAGTCGATTGCAAAAACGGTTGACAACTTGGGGGGACGTATAAAATACGTACACCTCAAAGACAGTGTTGTCGAAAAGGGCAAGGTGGCATACCGAATGATGGGTTACGGCGATATACCTTTGGAGGGAATCGTAAAAACTCTCAAAGATTCCGGATACGACGGCTATTACACTTTTGAGTGGATAAAGCGTTGGAACAGCGAACTTGAAGATGCAGGCATTGTGTTTGCGCACTATGCCAACTATATGCGCCGTTTTTAGATAGACCACGCTTTCTATCAAAAAATAGCATATATGCCACTTTTTAGCGGAAATGCAAGAAGCACACTAAAAACCTGTATGAGCCGCTTTAAAAGTAAATGTTAAAACACTTAAAAAACTAATAGGCAACATTCAGTTGTAAATCAATAGGAAATATACGGCACCTTTTGAGTGCCGTATTTCTTTATAAAAAACTTTAACTTTAGCTGTTTTTTGCGATGAAATATTTGTCAGTATCGATACGCTCGTGAATTTTTTTCAGGTATTCAACTTCTGCGTATTCGCGTTCAAACCAATCCTCGCCGAAACCCATAATTTCGAGTGAAGAAGCAAAGTGTTTTTGTGCGGAGTCGAAACGGCGAAAAACAGTACGAAGCGGAATCGCAGTGTCTTCGGAGATTTGTTGAAATGTGTGTTTTCTGAACATACGAGAGAGCAAAATCATACGCTCGCTATCCGTCAATTTTTCCATAGCCGACGCCACGATTATGCGCAAATTCACCAATTTTCTTTTCCAATCGTTAAGTTTTATGATTTCACCAATTAAATCATAGGTTGTTACACCATTTTTCAGGTGAACACTCTGAAAACCCGAATTTACGCGTGTTGAAACAGCAAAATCAATGTCGTTCACCAATTTTGGCAAAGCAGAATAAGCAACAAGTGCAGTGTTGCTCCAGTTTTTATTCATAATTCCTCCGGA
>CAYJCS010000052.1:0-8675 GCA_964368715.1 uncultured Bacteroidaceae bacterium
AAGGCTTTTTGGTGAAGTTGTAATTGAACTCCAGTTTGCTGTCGCCCGTCATCAAGAGTCCGATAATTTGATTGATATAATCCGGATTGACAACGACTTGAATGAACATTGACGTAATGCGGATACCCCAAGCAAACGCTCTTATGTAGCCTGCGATTTCGTCGCTGAGCAGAGGCAATGCCGCTGCGCTTGCAGTTACATCATCAGCCGCCGACAACGCTTCGCTTTCCGATGCGCCAAGAGAAATGCCTCCTCCGAGCAGAGATTCCAACGCGTCGCGCAGACCGTAACTGTTGATGTAGATGCTGGGTATTGATAAGTAACTTAGGTCAATATACAAACCTCCGCGCACTCTCTCATAACTACCCAACGGATTGGCATAGCAGTAAGTTGCGTCATATGAATAGAACGTATCGATCAAAGGATCCATTCCTTCATAACGGAGTTGATACGTTTGCGTTACTTCATTGTAGAAATAATCGCCTGTGCGGTTTTCAAAGTAATGGTCGTAGCGGTCTTCGGGGGCAAGTTCTTCAAGAGCCGCTCCGCTTCTCTTCTCAAATTCACCGCTGACTATATACAGGCCAAGTATGGTATGAGTTTCTTCAAAGTATTCGTTGCCAAACTTCTTGTGGGCAGTCGTTTGGATGATTAAGGATGCGTTGATGTAACTGAGCAAATCACCGATATTTATACTATCGATATTGGCTATTACGTTCTTGAAAATTTCGATTATATCCATAATGGACATATCTTCGTCGATGTCGCCTATCCCTGAGTTGAAATCAAACTGACGGAAATAGTTGAGCAACGCGGCAAATTTTATTTCCACGTTGATAACCAGTTCTATCTTACGGTTGACGTCACCGCCGCCGTCCGCCATAGCAGAAATGATGGCTGCAAGATTGTCGTAATCTTCCTCGGGGAAGAAGTATTCCAAAACTTCGGTAAGGTCAATATCGTTTTCAGCTCCGGACTTAAACGACGTTGTTATATCGATTGTCTCGGTGAGCGTGAAACGGTCGATTTGTGTGATTTCTTGATACTCAGCAATTTCTTCCGCCGTGAGCGTATAGTTATGCTCAAGCATAAACGAGAGATTCAAGTTGCGGATTGCCACCAAGAGATTGAGTTCGGCATCGGTGGCTTCAAGGTTGCCCGCATCGGAAGAAGTGCGTCTGTAATAAGTCTTATTTGTATCGATATCGCCTATATTCAGCAATTCGTTGCGGTCAAAGCGCGCGCCGGATACAACTTCGCCTTTGGCAATAGCACGGTATTTTCCGCTTGGCGCGTCAAACACGTACATACCTGTGGCGTTATTTGCCGAGAACCAGTAGTCCCCTTCAATTGCAACACCTTCCACGACGCCTTTTGCCTGTACCTGCGTTCTATCGGTGACTTCTATATAGCGGTCGCCTTCAAGTCCGAGCGTTACTTCAACAACGAGGTTAATCCCGTCGTTGAAATTCAATTGAACACCTGCGCCGGCGATGAGTTGGTCGGAAATGTAATCATCGAGATTCAAACCATCGACTAGCAGTTCAATCAACATCCTTATGAACTTATTGGCTATGTTAACGGTAAGTTGACGCTTGCTGATAAGCAGCAACACGTCGAATTCCGAATTGTCAACGCTTGCGGCACTCAGTGCTTCGCTGTCGGCAGATGACGGAATTTCATTTTCGGTATAAATATCTTTGACGAGAATATCTCCAAGATATTGTTCGATGAGGCCGGAAATCAAGTCGCTTGTTATACTCAGTTTGGGCATTTCGAGTACCGCAGCGTCAAGGTAGAAGATATTCTGCAAATAATACAGACCTATCCACAATCTTTCTGCGCCGGTTTCGGTAATGCTGAAAAGTTCCACTGAAATTTCGGAGTTTGTCAGTTCCGACATATCCAAAATAATGGAAGCGTCCAAACGGAAGTGAGCAGAGGAATAGCCTTTCGCCGTTTGGGGTACTTCTATGACGACGCCTTCGATGTCACCTAGCAATTTGGAGAATATAGTTCCTATGTCTAAGAGACCTTCTGTGATGCCCAGCTCAAGTTCAATGGAGAAATTGAGTGCCACTGAGGACTCATAGAAAGGCATAAGCGGGAGCATTACCTCGGGATTATCGCGCGACACACCGTTAAGGATATAATCAGGAATGAGTTTGTCGCTAGCGCCAAAGGCGAGAGTGATGCCGCCGAGTTTAATTCCCAACGAAATATCTTCGACGTTGATGTCAATTCCGATATAGAACTGATCAATCTTCGTATAAGGACTCAGTCTGCGGTAATTTGTACCTGAATATTCCAGTTCATAACCGTATGCACGGTCTGCAAAGTGGTCAATTTCGCGGTATGCGCCGCCGTAGAAGATGTAATATACGGTGCCTGCATCATAGACGGTCGTATTTGTTTCCGATTTGCCTGTAAGACTGGATGCATCATCAACATAGAGGGTGTAATTGGAACGCAGGAAGAATTCCGCATTGTCGGCAAATTTGTCGCCTTCCCAATTGCCTATGACTGCGTAGTTGCCGTCTGTATCGTTTTTGGACCAAGTGATTTCATCGTAATACGAATATCTTTCAAAGACGGGTATGACAAGTCCGTAAACGTCTCTGTATGCAGTTTCTCCACTGCCTAACGTAACCACTCTGTCTTGTTGCAGATAGTATACCGCAGCGTGAGCAAATGCTTCGTCGCCTGCTACAGTGGCAGTGAAAGTGACATCGTAAAGGGTCGCGCCCGCGGGTGCGCCGGTGCCGTCGTATATGGAGATATAATAATCAACTCCGTTTGTCACTTTGTAATACGCGCCCGTGGCACTTTCGGTCACCGAAGCAACCTTATATGTAGTGCCTTCGTACATATTCGCAATTACCGCTTCTTCATCAACGCCTGTGCCGAGTCCGTCGGTAAACGGTTCATATTCGTATCTTCCGGTGTCAAATCCTAAAGTAATATCGAATACATTAAAGACTTCTTCAACCGAGCCAAGATCAGGGAGCAATGCCGCAAGAACCATGGCAATAAGTGACTTCATCAAAACGATTTGTACGCCGAGGTCGGAATAGATGAGCGCCAAAGTGGCGTCACGTTCAACCGTAATATCAGCCGCCGATGCAGCGAGTGCAGAATTGTCGGAGGCATCTTCGCCCGAATCTTCGGTGGTGGCGTCCTCGCCTGTTATCAGTCTCATCAGCAATTCGGTGAAGTTGGGAACGTAGGAGTAGTTCCCGGCAAGGTCAAAGAGGTTGGTACCGTCAAGGTAGAGCATTCCTCTATACAGATAAATTCCGCCCATAATGGTGGGTTTACCTTCGGAATTCAAGATTATCTCGCCGTTTTCATCCAGTTCAAGCAATTCAAGCGCTATCTCGATGGTGTCCAGGTCGCTGTTTTCGAGGAATTTGACAAACTTGCTTTCCTTGCCGTACACGGCGATTGTGCCGTTTGCAACGCCGTCGGCATGTCTAGCGGCATCGTATGCCACATAACTGCCGCCTTCAAAGATAAACTTATCTGCGTCTGCAGCCGCCGCGATTTGATCTTGAGTCATCACATAATATGTGTCGTCTCCAAGCAAAGCGGCAATATCTACGGCTGCAAGGTCGATTTTGAGAGAAACGCGTCCCAAAACTCTATCACCGAATACGCTCGTCGTCTTTGCCGCAATAAGGACGTCGGAAAGCCAATTTTCAACTAAACCCCCGAGTCTGTCATTGCTTGCAATCGCCTTTGAGTCGAACGATAAGCCGAGATTGAGACTGAGCTTAATATTTTGACTGTCATAATTTGTAGAATAGCATTCATATGCCAGTTTATCGGAACTCAGACCGCTCAAACTGACGTTTCTTAAGTAAGACTGCGTGCTTACTACTTCGCCTTCCGCAATTGCGCGGTAATTGTTTAGCGAAGTGTCAAACACAAAGTTTCCGCTTCCGCTTGCCACATAGTTATACACCTTTTCGGCAGCGGAAATGGCATAGCGTGCGTCTGCCGCCACACCGGAAATTTTGGCCGAGGCATCGAAGATTCTCTTTAAAGTTGTATCTTCCGTATACGTGCCTTGCACGTTCTTGTTGAACACAAAGTAATCTCTTGACGCGATGTCAACTCTGATTTCTTGTGCCGCCGTGTCTGAAATTGCGAAATATCTGGATTTGTAACTGTCTGCAGCACCGGAACCGGCGACTTCGTAGATTGCATTTATTTCTGTAAGTTCGCTGTAAACTGCGGGACTTGATTCCGTAGCAGGAACAGAATCATACACCATAGTACCCGCCATATTGCGGACAGCGTGACGTTCATATCTTTGCGCTTCGCCGATATTTTCATCTGCCTTTATAAGGCGTAAAGCATTGCTTTCCACATCGAAAATGTACGCACCTCCTGCATTGGGCAGGAAGGTATAGTAACTTTCGGCAGAAGGCTTGTAATAGTCGGCCGTGTCGCCGTTTATCAGTCCGACTATATTGACGATGTAATCGGTAATATCGACAAAGTGCAGCAACTCGGAGGCATCAACGATGCCTTCATAGTCGGTCTTTGCGATATCAAGTTGAAGTCCCAGACCGATTTTGAGCCCTACGTTGTAGCCCGTTGCCGTTACAAACTTGATGCCTAGCGACAATTTGTCATCCATATCGGCATCTTTGAATTTCAAGAATACACCGCTCTTATTTTCGTCAAGGTCGATACCTTCCATTTCAAAATCGATTTTGAGCAAGAACTTGAGCAATGCGGGCAGCATATCGGAATAGAACAGAATGTCAATGCTGTCCCAGTTGTTGTACCAGAACACGCCGCCGTCTTTATATCTTGGTGATACCTGTAATATTATCCTTCTGATAAGTGCGTTGAGCAGTCCGAGAATATCAAATGAAGCGGATTCTTCTTCGTCCGCGGTGGTAAGCGCTTCGGCAGAGCCTACTCCGAGGAGTCCCAGCAAGAAGTTCAAATCAAGTTTGAGTTGAGGTCCGCCGAGGTCTGAGGTGTCGAGGAAAATCTCGCCTTCAATCAAATAGATTCCCAGTTTCGCTTCGGAGAACTCGCCCGGGTTGAAGATAAGTTCCACTCCGACGTCCAAAGCCGCCAAAATAAGGTCAAGCGAGAATTCGAGTTCGTCAAACTTGCCCCCTAGAATGTCGTCAAAGCCTATGGCTTCAAGGTCAAGCGCACCCGAAAGTTTTAGAACGAAGCTATCGTACATCTCGTCGTTGAGGTAGATATTGAGCCCCAATTGCTGGAATAGAACATTGAGCAAATTCTTTACCAGACCTTCTTCCATTCCGGTGACAAGACCTTGCACTGCGTCAAGTCCTACGATAAAGTCAACCAAACCGCCAAGTTGGATAGGATCTTTTATGTAGAGTCCGTTGGGATCTTGCACGTACACGCCGTCGGTCACACGTTTAGAATAACGGTCGGCATCGTCATAGAGCGCCGCGCTTGCCGCGTCAAGCAAAATGTATGTGGCGTCGAGGCCGTATTCAATGGCGATTTCCAGTTCAAAATAGACAATCTTGTTGTCAGCATAATCCTGGAAGCGGTCGTCTCCCTCCTGTGCGCCCGTGTACTTATAGTAGACTTTTTCTGCCAAATAATCGGTATCGACAGTCTTTGTATAGCCCGATGCATTCTTTTCGTAAGCGTTTGCAATGTTAAACTGCAATTCGCCTTCCGCCTTGTCAGCTTCGGTGAGCACAGAATAATTGCCGTCAAGCGTCCATTTATAGCGTGCTTCGCTTATCATGCCTTCGACTTTACTGTTTCTGTTTGCGGAAATCTTGGGCTGCAAAATATATACGCCGAGATTTATCAGTTCGCTGACCAAATCAACTTTTAGTGCAACTTCGGCAAAATCGATGTCCAAAGAAAGTTCCATGCCGTAGTCGGGCAAACTTTCGATAGCCGACGCAATGTCACCGTTATCGGTGCCTTCGGTTGAGGTCAAATTTATGATCAAACCGATAATCGACATTATAACTTGTTGTGTGATAAGCAGAGAAATCTTATCGTTTGCAAGAGCAAGAAGAATTTCAAAAGCCTCCTGTTCTTCGCCTTCGGCGGCGGCAAGAGCCTCACCGTCACCCTCACTGCTTCCCAAACCTTCAAGCAGACCTTGTATCAGTTCGATAAGCAGGGTCGCAAACTGAGTGTCGTGGATAACGAAGTCCTTTTCTGACAGTATGCCCATATCCACCCAAATGTCGGAGCCGTCCAAATAGACGCCGAGCATGGGTTCACCCTTGACAACGTTGTATAGTTCAAGAACGATTTGAGTGTTTTCGGGGTTTTCGAGCGAAAGGTTGGCACCCAAAACCAATTGTATATCGAGAAGAATGTCTTCGGTGATCTCAACGCCGAATGCCAGCATGATTTCTTGCGCGAAAACGCTGATTATATCGTTGATAGGAAGTTCGTCGTCTTCCCAAACTCCCGTGGTCTGATTGAGTTGCAGTTTCAATTCAAGCGTGATATCAAGGCTCAAATCAGAGAAGTTGTCAAAGCCGGTGTACGCGCTGTCGACAACTGGGAAGTAAGGATTTACTACGGTCTTGTTCTTTGCAAAGCCGATGCTGAGTCCTGTCAGTTCAATTCCTATTCTAAGAGGATCAATGCCGGCTGAAATACCAAGTCCGTAGCCGCTCATTCCGTAGTCCAGTCTAAGATAACTGTTTTCCGGGTTGAGTTGTACAAATTGTTCGGGATCTATTTGCTTTCCTGCAAGCAGTTCGATGAGCATGCCGATCATGCCCGACGCAAGATAAATGGTCAGGCTTTCGCTGTCCATCGTAAGTCCGTGGATTGCTCCGCCGATAACAGTTGTGATTGTGTCGAGAATGCTAGGCTCGGCTTCTGCCTCTGCCTCCGCTTCTGCTTCGGGGTCGCTTGCCGCGCCCGCGTCGGCTTCTTCGGTTGCGCTGTCGCCAGCGAGCAATGCCGCCAAATTCATGCCGGCAAGTTTAAGGTGCACGTCGTCTATTATGTCAACGTTGCCGTCGATATAAAGAGTGCTGGTGGCAAGTTCCGTAATAGCGTTAGGATTGTCGCAAAGCAAAGTCACCGCAAGCATGCGCGCCGCTTGAGCGTGAGCCTGCGTATCGGTCACTGCTTCATAATTGCCGTCGTAAATTTCGATAATAATGTCGGAGTGAGACAGCAGATAATTGATATCACCGATTTTGCTGGGATTGAAACGCAACACTGCCGCAATGCGGAAACCAAGTTGCTGAATAATGTCATAGTCGACGTCGAATGCAATCAGCAGTCTGTCTAACAGACTGATAACGCTTTCGCTGGTGGTTGCAGGATCCAAGAAGAGATTTACCCAATCGCCCACAGGCCATTCCGAATTGTCGGTGTTGAAAGCCTCAAGGTCAATGGTGCCGGTCAATTCCACAAAAACCTGCTCGAGTCCTAAAGAAATATCGCCGAATTCGTCGAAATTCAGCAGGCTCATCAAAGTGTAGCCCGTGTCTGAACCGTCGAATACAAATTGTTCTTTTCCGTTGATGGGATTGATTGACTTTTTATCGTCGTGGCTGTCGATAGATAGATCAAGTCCGTCAATAAAGATTTTAACCTTTCCGGTTTCGTTGTTATCTGCATCTTTGACTGCGACACCGAGTTCAAGCAAATTTTTGCTTTCTGCCCAAGACAGCTCTAGCCACACGTCGAGTCCGACGGCGTTTATACCCGCTTTATCCCAAAGGAATTCAGCAAGACCTTGAACTAATTCAATGCGGAAACTTTCTGTGGAGAGTTTTGCCGCAAGTTCGAGTGCAATATCGAAATTCGCCGAGTCAAACTGCCAATCGGCTGCCGCGCTTGCCTCATTTGCGGGATTGACATACATGCCTTCATAATCCCACTTGAATGTGCCGTTATCGTCTTTGACGTACGCTTCTACTGCTTCGTATCTGGTTCCGGTATAAGCGCTGCCTTCAACGATGACGGTATAGCCCGTGGCCACATACTTGTATGTGCCGCTTGCGGATTCAACATAACTGTCGCCGACTTTTGCGTATCTGACGCCAATGTATGATTCTCCTGCGGCTATTTCTATGTATTCGTAAACCGGCTTGTAAGCGCCTTCGTCAGCCTGCTTATAGCGGACTCCCTTGCTGTAACGGGGTCCGTCGTAATAGGCGGCATTGTTAGGATCCATTTGCTCTGCCGTCAGTTCGGAATAACTGTTTAAAATGAGTGGTAGAATAAGTTCGAACAAATCCAGTTCGATTGCCACTTTGTCGATACCGAAATTAGTTGCATCAAGATATACTTTACCGTCAAGATAATAGACGCCGATAAGCAATTTTTGGTCGGGCGTTCCTTTATCTTTGCATATTTCAATGAGCAATTCCGATTCGTTGCCGTAGGTATAGACGGCATCGGTGCGTTTAAGAAGCACGTCGAAGAGCGGTTTAAGGTCAAGAGAAGCTTCAACACCAAGGTTGTAGTCAAGGTTGAGTGTTTCTCCAAAGATCAGGTCGCCGCCGCTGCCCAAGGGCGTCGTGCCAGCGTTGATTGTGCCCTCAATGCCTAGGTTTAGAGCAAGCCAAACGTAAGGTTCGTTAAATACGTCAACAAATTCATAGTCACTGTCTGCAGGGTCGAGTTTTGAGCCTGCAGGCACTTCGTTAACGCCTGCATTAAGATTGCCCAGGGCG
>CAYJCS010000053.1:0-8668 GCA_964368715.1 uncultured Bacteroidaceae bacterium
TTTTTCAAGGTAGGTATGTATTGCAGCAACGGCCTTTTCGCCATACTTCACGCAAGGGAAAGAGGAGAACTGTAATTTTTTTGCTCACGACTTTTAACCTTTAATTTAGTATTGCTGAAAAAACGGCGCTTAGCGCCGTTTTTTTATTTATTTTGTGGACTACGCAAAGCGCAAATATTTAATTGTTGACACGATGCGCGCTTGCGTGATATATTATAGTCGTATTGGTATATTAACGCGCGGAGGCGTAAATTATGAGAAAATCGGTGAAGCTTTTACTAATTATCGCGCTTGCAGTCATGCTTGCGGGCATACTCGCGGCGTGCTCCGGCTCGACGGGACTGCAATACAAACCGCCGGGTGTTATTGACGGAAAAGGTGAGGTGGAGACAACCGAACCCGTGGGCGAAGCGGCATATCTTTCGTTCTCATATCTCACACAGTCACCGTCGGTGTTCAAAAGTATCTACGTTGACGAATTTAATCTTTCAAACATCGAATATCATATTGTTTACCGCATAACCAATATTGACGAAAACGGAAGGAAAACCTATACATATTCTGCGGGAGGGGGCAACGCATTAACTGAAAACATTGTCACCAACCCCGATGTTTTAACACGAGCGGGACACGATATGGTTTTTGTGCGCATCAATAATCCGCAATACAATGCCGAAGCGGAAAGCGGTTCGCTTATGCGCAAAAAATACGTAGAAGGCTCATTTGCAATTCACCTTAAAGAAAGAACCGCCGCGGAATGGATAACACTTTCGTTTGATTTGAATGGCGGAACCGCGCATTTCGGTTCAACAACGGACGGTGTCGCTAATATTAAAATAGCAAAAGGCAGCACTTATTCATGGAGTCAACTGGTTTCCGATTTTCCTATGACTTTATCGGGTAAGGCTTTGTCTTCGCTTGGCAGTTACAATTCCTCCAGCAGCAGTATCGTGTTCAACGGCGACACCACTTTGGCCGCCAATTGGACCGAAAATATTACAAAAGTTTACTTTGACCTCAATTTACCCGCTGATATAGAAAATTCCTGGACACCTGCCGAAGGGGCAACGGTCACATCCAAAACTTGGGACATAGACGTCGCTTCTTTCACCGGTGTCGCAGCACGCCCCGCCGTTTCCGATTTCGCAACTTTCCAAGGCTACACGTTTGCCGGTTGGTTTACCGACAGAATAGCCGGCGATATATGGAACTTTAACACCAAAATCGGGGATCAGACCGTACGTCTTTATGGCAGATGGACTGTTCGCACTTACTCTGTGACATACGTTCTGATGGGAGGTTTGATTGATTCAAACGCTGTAGGAGCAGGACTTGACGGCAAAACTCAAACGCAAATCGTTCCGAGTTATTACAAAGGATATCTGCCGGGTGAAGAGGGCTATGACGAAAATTTCTCAGCGAATCTACACACCAACGAGCCGTTCAAAATCACTTTCACCGGCATATCACACGGCAAAAATTTATCGGATTACGTAGCGGCGATGAAACCTCTCGCCAATTCCGAAACCGCCATAAATTTGAACGCGGCCGACTTGTTCTCTGTATTATCAAAGGGCGGCTATTATGATTTAACCGGTTGGTATTCGTCTTCCACTTACGAAAGCGCGGCAGTTATTACCAGTGACAATCATTCAACCTTCACCGTTAACGACGATGTAATTCTTTATGCGAAGTGGGATCTCAAGCAAAACCTGACCTCGACACAAAGAGATGCCTACTTCTCGTATTTGTATGACTTCTCCAAAAAAGCGGACGGCACTTTGCGCATAGACAAAGTTAAAGACACTTCTGTGAGCACGCTCGTCGTTCCTGCAAACGCGAGGTATCAAAACGCCAACGTTGCCATTTCAGAGTTTGGCAAAGAAGCGGGCATGAACCTTAAAACACTGTTCAAGATTGACGCCAGCGGCGCAACCAATATGAGAACGATAGGAGACAAAGCGTTTGCTTATTGTCCCGCTCTGCGCATAGTCGACGCTCCCGTGAGCGGCGAAATTACGTACGTCGGCGAAGACACATTTGTTTCGACTGCCTGGCTCAACGATCACAGCGACGACTTTGTCGTAATAGGCAGAGTACTTGTCAAATATAACAGTGCGGTAGGCGAGGACGGCGTGGTAAATATTGACACCGACTCCACATTGCTTGGGAACGTAAAGAGCATCGCTCCGGCGGCTTTCAAAGGCATAACCGCACTTAGGAGCGTCGTTTTGGGTGCCGGAATCGAAAGAGTGGAGGACTATGCTTTCTACAACTGCCTCAATCTTGAATCGGTGACGGTTGCCGAAGATTCCGCATTAAATTACGTCGGTTCTGCCGCATTCAACAACACAGAGTATATTTCAACAGCCCCTGCCGATAACGCATCGACAACCATTGATGAATCCAAGTTTTTGCAACTCGGTTCGATTTATTATCGCTTCTTAGGCGCAGCATCGGATACCTCGGCAGCCATTCCCGGAAGTGTGACAATAATCGCTCCCGGAGCATTCAGCGGCGCAGGCAAAGTAGTGACTATTAACTTTGAAAATGCCGAGGCCATAACAAAGGTCGGCACAAAGGCGTTCTCCGATACTCTTTGGGTACGCAGCGATTTTAGCTCTGAGCATGTCTACATCAGTGACGGCTTTGTTGTAATCAACAAAATCCTCGCTGCTTACACCGGCAAAAACACCGTTGTGACTTTGCCCTCCGATGTAGAAGTCATAGCCTCGCGCGCTTTTAGCGGCGTGAACTGCGACAAGATTACCAACATCGTCATCCCTGTGGGTAATCTTAGAACTATAGAAACCGAAGCTTTCTACGGTTCGTCGATTCTCAACGGAATCACTTTCACCGACGCAACGGAAGACGTTCTCGACATAAATTTTGAAAACAACGCACTTACAGGCCCTACGGGCGGTTTGGTTGGAAACGCAACCATATATTTGTATACCGATCCTTACGCCAAAGCGACGGAAATTGTGATTGAAAGCGACAGCGCGGCTTTGAAGAGTTGGAAGTCTTTGAAATCGACTTATCCCAATATCTTCCAAACTGTCTACACCGTAAAGGCGGCACTGACATCAGTTATTCCCACTAAATATTTGAACAGCGGCACCAACCTTGTGTTTACCTCCGGTTCGGAAAGTAATTACTGGGCGTCTATCCCCGCAAGCGACGGCACTTATAACAGCATTCTTAACGAAAGCAAAACCGCGATAATAAACGGTGTCAGTGTCACTAGAAGCGACGGCATTACCCTAATTGAAGATATGCCGATTTCCAATTTCACATTGACTGCGTCAAGCGGTACGGTTGGCGAGAATAAAGCGTTTGCGTTCAGTCGCTCTGACGGCATCGGCGGCGCAACCGTAAACGGGGAAGCATACCCTTATTCCGTGTATTCCGCCATTACGAACATATGGATAAGTGACGAGGAGAATGGAGAGGAAGCACCTCTTCCCACATTCTACACAAGTCAAACCAAGATGCCAACTGACGGTATCTATCTGGTTTGCAGCCTCGCGGACGGACAAAAAATCAGTTACACTCCCGACAGCCGCAATGTTACATACAGCGGCTACAGCAGTTCTGCAAGTAGCGGTGTTATAACGTTCAATGTCGATTATTTTGGACTTGACACCAAAACAGTGGCGGCAGCATATGCAGTCGAACGACCTGCAAATAAATCCTTGGAGCAACAGACTTCGTTTACTCTGCCTCTCAATGCAAATGCATCCGATTATTTCATAAATATACGCTTGCTTGTGACCAAAGAGGACGGAAGTATAAATTCGATCGCACTCAACAGTGCCGAAATTATCGACGTTGAAGATATCGGAAGCGCAACTGCTCCCAAAATTACGATGCCCACGGACATTCTAGGTTGCCGTTATGTCGGCGTGAGATTGAAATCAACAGATAACGTGATTTTCTGCAAGTTGCTTTATTCTGTAATTTTGACAAGCAACGCATCAATATTCTCTTACAGCATTTTGGATGAAGAACTGAAAACGGCGGCGGTAACAGGCATCAGCAACTCATACAAATCCACAATCGTAATTCCGGACAAAGTCTCTTTGTCACTGACCGGTGAAGTATCTAGCGAAGGAACTGAATATACCGTGGTTTCAATAGCAAACGCGGCCTTTAAAGACCGGGTAAATTTGGAATACGTTTATATTCCGATTTCCGTCACAACAATCGGCGAATCGGCTTTTGAAGGCTGCACCGCTCTCAAACAAGTTCGTTCATTCGTTGTACAAAGTTCTGAAACTGCTCCTGCGGTCGAGTTCTCCACCGGCCTAGACAGACAGTACGTCGTCTTGTCTGAAAACAGTGTCTTTAGCGGCAACGTTACGATAACGGGGCTTGCCGCAAACGCACCCAACGAAGTCGTGGTTCCTGCTACTTTGCAATATTCAATCACTCTGCCGGGCACCGATACCTGTGAAAACGACGCAGACTTTACCTGCTCGGTGGACTACGCATCGACGGCTTTTGCAGGATTTAGCGGTACGCTTTGGTTGCCCGATACTGCTTTGAATAGGGAATTTGGCGCGACGCTTACGGACTGCACGGTATCCTATTACGGCGCATCGTCCGGCAAGACGCCTTCGGCGGCCAACGTGTTTATTATCCCCAAATATGAAACACCCGACAATTTGTCGGGAGTTACAAACGGGACGGTTGCTATAATTTCCAATGCGTCACTCAACGTGACAGACGGTGTGATTATAATCCCCGGCTCGCTCAGCGGCAATGCAGACAACATTGATTACGATTACGCTGTGACCGCACTGAACGAAGCGGCGTTTGCCGGTGTTTTCGACAACGGATGCAGAACAGTCTTCTTGCCCAATACTCTTATGAAATTCGATGGCACTGTCTCCGATATGTATGCGGGACACGATGTCATCGCGGAAGGTCAGACGGAATATGTAGCGCACCACGTTTACGATGTTAATAACGACGTAATTATGGCACCCAGCGACAAATTCTCCGCTTATGTAGACACAATCGGCAGAAAAGCATTCTACGGTTGTACCTCGCTCCAATCATTGGATTTCAACACTGACGGTTCCAATGCATTGCTTTCCGTGATCGGTGATAGCGCGTTCGCAAATTGTATTTCGATGGTAGAGTTAGACCTTTCGGGTACTCTTGTTTATGAAATCGAAAACGACACCTTCAACGGTTGCACCGGGTTAACATCGGTCACACTGTCCGATGTGGCAACGGTTATCGGCAACTTGGCGTTCTGCGGTTGCACATCACTAGACACGTTTGACGGAATGTACGGTGTGGAAATCATCGGCAACTTTGCGTTCTACGGTTGCTCCTCACTTGAAAGCATCGTAATCCGCGATTACAGCCTCACTACAACCGGCAGCGACGCATTTGCAAACTCAAGAGCACAGACTGTACTTTGGTTGATGAACCTTGAGATTGCAAGGACAATAACCACCGACAACTACGGTGGCTTGCTTAACGCGGCGCAGTACGTCTTTATCCCCACCACAAGCGATGCTCCCACAGCTTCGTTCAGCGCAAACTTTGAGCTCCTTACGGGCGCCCAAGGCACTTTTGTTCCTAGGCTCAATCCATTGGGTAATATAATATACAACGAGGAAAGCATTGCCGAAACCCTCAGTTTCTACGACCAAATCTTGACGTTTGGCGCAGCAAACGTGATCACAGTAACCGATCCGTACAGCGGAGAAACTCTCAGCGTGTACGTCTACAAAGCGAAGGCATAATAATGGAAATACTTGTAACGTTGGGCAACAGGCTAAACGACGACGGCTCAATCTCAGACTTTCTGCGCGCGAGGCTTGAAAAAACTCTCTCTATTGCAAAAGACTATGACTTGCTCGTTGTGACGGGCGGTATCGCAAATCCCAAAGCCGGTAGGGCGGAAGCCGACGTGATGCGCGATTATCTTGTTGAAAGAGGTGTACCCGAAGACGAAATTCGCGTTGAAAACACATCTAAAACCACAAAAGAAAACGCAAAACATTGTCGCAAGGTTTTTGAAGAACTAAACGTCAAAGAAATCACTTTGTTATCATCTGCCTATCATATAGACAGATGGTATCTAAACCCCGCCAAATTATTCAGACGCTTTGCTAAGGTGGACATAAAAGCGACAGTCAAGGCTTAACACACAAACGTTAAAAACAGTTTTGAATTTACGGGCAACGTTACGTTGCCCGTTTTTTTATTACGAATTACTTTTAAGTCAATTTGTTCCCTATTACTTTACTGTCGTTGTCAGTTTTATTTTAAAGAGCACTATTTTCCCAACGCACGTTTAGAACAATATTATAAACGAATAACTATTCAAGCATAAATGAATAAAAAATTGCATAAAACTTTGAATATTGTTATAAACTGTTGAAAATTATGATTATATGCAGAAACACATTGACAATATAAATGGAAAAACATATATTTATACTTAAAACCATAATAAGTACTGCGCGCGCGTAATTAGCGACGACGCAATATAAAATCAGTTTGCGCGGAGGCATTTATGAAAGACAAAAAAATCAAAAAAATAGTGCTTGCTTATTCGGGCGGTTTGGATACGTCGATAATCATTCCTTGGCTCAAAGAAAACTATGACAATCCCGAAATATTTGCGGTGAGCGGAGACGTGGGACAGGGCACTGAACTGGACGGACTTGAAGAAAAAGCAATCAAAACCGGCGCAAGCAAATTGATTGTTGCAGACCTTAAAGAAGAGTTTGTGCAAGAATACATATATCCCACCTTGAAAGCAGGTGCCAAATATGAAAATCAATATCTTTTGGGGACGTCTTTTGCGCGTCCAATCATTGCAAAGCGCATAGCGGAAATCGCTATTCAAGAAAACGCTGACGCAATTTGCCACGGTTGCACGGGCAAGGGCAACGACCAGGTGAGATTTGAACTTACCATAAAGGCGTTTGCGCCCGAAATGAAGATTATCGCGCCTTGGCGCATTTGGGACATAAAATCTCGCGATGAAGAAATTGATTATGCCGAAGCACACAATGTGCCGCTCAAAATCAACCGCGAGACAAACTACAGCAAAGACAAAAACTTGTGGCATCTGTCCCACGAGGGTTTGGATTTGGAAGATCCATCAAACGAGCCTCTTTTCAACAAAGCGGGTTTCCTAGAAATGGGCGTATCGCCTGAAAACGCTCCAAACAAGCCCACTTATGTCACAATAGGCTTTGAAAAGGGCGTGCCCGTGACTCTTGATGGCAAAAAACTGAACGGAGTTGAAATGGTGGAAGCACTCAACAAAGTGAGTGGCGAAAACGGCATAGGACTTTTGGATATGGTGGAAAACCGTCTTGTGGGTATGAAATCCCGCGGAGTGTACGAAACGCCCGGCGGCACGATATTATACCGCGCCCACGAAGCATTGGAAACACTATGCCTTGATCGCGACACGCTTCACTTCAAACAAAAAGTGGCAGGCGAATATGCGGATTTGGTGTATTTTGGCAAATGGTTTACTCCTCTTAGAGAATCGTTGCAGGCGTTTATAGACAAAACGCAGGAAAACGTTAGCGGTGAAGTCAAACTCAAACTCTACAAAGGTAACATAATTTTGGCAGGAATGACCTCGCCATATTCGCTTTACAGTGAAGAATTTGCAACTTTTGGCATTGACGAAGTTTACAACCAAAACGACAGCGCCGGCTTTATCAATCTCTACGGGCTTTCTATCAAAGTCAAAGCACTCCTCGACAAAGCCAAAAAGAACATCTAGATAGAAGTTTATTCGTTACACTTTATCCCTGATAGGGCAGAAAAGCAGTTAGCATGGCAAAGGAGCAGATATGGAAAAGATGTGGGCAGGAAGGTTCAAAGAGAGTCTAAACAGCCTTGCAGATGAATTCAATTCTTCGATTTTCATCGATTCAAAGATGCTGGAGGAGGATATCCTCGGCTCCGTTGCGCACGCACATATGCTTGGCGCTTGCGGGATTATCACCGTTGAGGAAAGCGAAAAACTGGCAGAGGGATTGAAAGGCATTTTGTCGGACGTCAAAAACGGTGTTTTGGCGATTGACTACGACTCGGAAGACGTTCATATGTTTGTTGAGGCGGAACTAACTAAAAGGCTGGGAGACGTAGGCAAAAAACTCCATACCGCGCGCAGTCGCAATGATCAGGTATCGACAGATATGAGACTATATCTGAAGAAGAAGAGCATCGAAGTTCAAAAGACGTTGCTAACGCTTATCGATACTCTCAGTAGCCTCGCGGAAAAATATTCCGACACCGTTATGCCAGGCTACACGCATCTGCAACGCGCACAACCGATAAACTTCGGACATCATCTGTTGGCATATGCAAATATGTTCATTCGTGATTACAGCCGCTTTGAAGACTGCGTAAAACGTATGGACATATGTCCACTCGGAAGTTGCGCTCTTGCAGGCACAACTTACCCGATAAACCGCTTCCAAACTGCAGAGGAGTTGGGTTTTTCGGCGCCGTCACAAAACAGCATTGACAGCGTGAGCGACCGCGACTTTGTCATTGAACTATGCTTCGATTTATCGCTTGTCATGATGCACTTATCCAGGTTTTCGGAAGAAATCATTTTGTGGTGCGGTTGGGAATTTAAATTTGTCGAACTGTCCGATGCTTTCTCCACAGG
>CAYJCS010000054.1:0-8642 GCA_964368715.1 uncultured Bacteroidaceae bacterium
GCAACTGACTCTTAATCAGTGGGTCCCGGGTTCGAATCCCTGAAGGCGCACCAAAAAACAACCGAGTGTATCGGTTGTTTTTTTTATGGTTTATTTAAACAAAATTGGAATCAATTATCAATCAGACTCAATCATACAATCAAATTGCGCTTTTATAGCGATAGCTATACCGAGTTAGCAATTAGTTTTTGGGTTGGGTCTGGGGATAGCGGTAGATGCCGCCGCGGTAGTTTTCAAGCACGACTTCTTTATCTGTTCTTGACACGACGTATTCATAGTTTACGGGCACTTTCCCGCCGCCGCCGGGTGCATCAATGACGTATTTGGGTATGCAATAGCCTGAAATATTGCCCTGAAGTTTGTGCATGATTTCGACGCCCTCTTCGACTGTTGTGCGGAAGTGACTGATGCCTACCGACAAATCGCATTGATAGAGGTAATAAGGACGCACTCTATAATGGACGAGTTTTTCGAACAATGTCTTCAAAATTTCGGCACTGTCGTTTATACCGCGAAGGAGCACCGTTTGGTTGCCAAGAGGTACACCTGCGTTTACGATACGCTCACATGCGGCGCCCGCTTCGGCAGTGACTTCTTTGGGGTGATTGAAGTGTGTGTTTATCCAAATCGGCTGGTATTTTTTGAGCATATTCAGCAGTTCGTCATCGATGCGCATAGGCATAACAACGGGAACTCTTGTGCCGATACGGATAATATCCACGTGAGGAATTTCTCTAAGCGCGGAAATAATGCTTTCTAGCCTATCCGTCGACATTGTAAGCGGATCGCCGCCGGAAATTAGCACGTCGCGGATTTCGGTATGCTTTTTGATATAGTCAAGTGCGATTTTGAACGCTTTTTCGCTGATACAGCCGTCCCTTTCTCCGACTACTCGGCGACGAGTGCAGTGACGGCAATACATTGAGCATTGATATGTCACAAGCAATAAAACTCTGTCGGGATAACGGTGAACCACATGAGGCACGGGACTGTCGCCCTCCTCGTTTAGCGGATCGGCGAGGTCATTGGAACACGCGATAGTTTCCGCTATTGTCGGAACACACTGCATACGCACCGGATCCGACTTGTCGCTAGGGTCGATAAGCGACAGATAATAAGGCGTTATCGCCATGCGGAACACTTTCAAACACTCGCCTATATCGTGCTTGTCCTCTTCGCTAAGCGGCAGATTTTTTGACAGCGTTTCGACGTTTGTCACGCGGTGAGCGAACTGCCATTTCCAATCGTTCCATAAAGGATATTTATTTTCATCGTATCTTTTTTCCATAGCCTTGACCTCTAGAGACGGTTTAACGCTGCAGCGATAATACTTGCGATTGTTGTATTATAAGTGATTCCGCATTTTTGTGTGATAAACGGGAAATCGCTATAGCCCGGAGCAAGTCCCGGGAGAGGATTGATTTCAATAAAATACAAATTTTCCTCTTCGTCCATCATAAAATCCATGCGCGCAAAGTCACGGCATTTCAAGACTTTGAAGATTTTTTTGGCGGTTGCTTTTATCTCTTCTTGCTTTTCAAGTGAAAGTATCGGAGGACAATCCAGCCTGACGTATTTTTCAAATTCTTTCTTTATATCGTACGAATATAGTTTGTACATTCCGACGTCTTTTACAAACACGATTTCGAGCGGCGAAAACGCAGTGACGTCGTCGCCGTTGCCAAGAAGCGCAACGGTGAACTCTCTGCCTTTTATATACTGCTCAACAAGCATATCACCGTCGTAGTTTTCAAAGTCGTATTTAAGGAGTTTTTTCAACTCGCGCGCATTGGTTGCCACGCTCATTCCGCTTATGCCCTTGCTTGAGCCTTCCGCATTGGGTTTTACGATAACGGGGTATTTTAAGCCTTTAATGCTATATCCTTCTTTTGATGCAACAATGCCATTTGGTGTGCGAACCTTGTACGTTGAAACAAGACGCTTCGTAAGCGCCTTGTCAAGACAGATTGCAAGTGTGGTTTCGTCTGATCCTGTGTAAGGAATATTCAAAAAATCCAAAATGGCGGGAACTTGTGCTTCGCGACCGCGGCCGTTCAGTCCCTCGGCAATATTGAAAACGATATCCGGTTGAGATGCCTCGATATTTTTGACGAAGTCTTTGTCTGCTTCGACTTTTGATACTTCATAACCGGCTGCAGACAGCGCTTCGCCGATAGCATTGACGGTGTCGATGCTGTCCAGTTCGGCCTGAGCGTCCACGGTGCGAACACAAAGGTCGGTGCGTTTGAGATTGAATACAATGCTGACTCTTTTTGCTGCGTGAGGAGGAACGGATAACGTATCTTCCATAATTCACTTATAGGTCCTATTGCGTATTCAATACTTTTTTAAGTCCGAAAAACGAAGTTTTCAAACTCTTGTATTGTTGCGCATAATTTAATCCCAAATGTGGAATCTGTCAATCATTTTTGCAAAATTAAACGATATTTTTTTTGACGAAAAAACATCAATTTTTTAAGCGGTTTTTTATGGTTAAAAATGGCAAATTTTTGAGGCGTTTTTTAAGCAAAAAACTGCGTAAATTTATTGAGTTTTAGACGATTAAATTTGGCGCCTATTTTTGTGATTTTTCGGACGCAAAAAACGGAGAATATGCGTATGTTTTAATAAGCTTTTACGCGAAAAAGTCTATTTTGTGTACTTTTCGTAGGGCATCAGCATGCCGTCGGAAATCATATTGGGCATCTTTTTTGAAAGAAATTTGGAGCGTGCCAAAGCGCCCACAAACTTCATGGCACGCATTTGGCCGCGTTTTTTTTGCGGAAAATCCAATCGACCGCTCTTTTTGTAAAAATCATAATCGTCTTTCATAAGTCCGCGCATTATCCAAATCATATCGCGGAATATTTTCATGCCGCCGACTTCGTAAAAGTTCGTTGTGGGAGTTATCGGATTTTCAAGTGCGTAACTGAGTTTTTCCGCCGTATTTTTTATATCTTCAAACGTAGCCGTTTCGTCGCATACCGTGCCACAGTTAAGATTGCCTCCAATCGAGGATTCGGCGTCAATATACGTTTGCAGTGTAGGTTCGCTTGATAGGTTCCCAGATACTAGGTATGCCGTGGGCTTGCCTGCGTTGACAGGACGGTGTCCGTTCACAAACTGGCGGTCGTAAAAAGTTTTATAAAGCGATGTCATAGCGTGATTTGTGATTTCAAAAGCCATCACTATGCTGTCGTATTTATTGATTTTGTCTTTCAGCAATTGTTCAAATCCGTCGTTCACAGCGCATTTGCCGTACAAAGCGCATTTAAGACAGCCAAGACAGCCGCACTTGAAATCAAAATCGCGCAAATTAAATATTTCCGTCTGATACGGCATAACGGCGGCAAAGTCCTCCGCTATAGCCATAACGCTGCTTCCCTCAATGGCATCCGTGACGATAACAACTTTCTTGTCGGCTTTTTTGTTTAAGGAAATTGCGGAGTTATCGGCGGATTTATAATAAATGTTAGGCTCTTTCTTTTGAGTTTTTTCAGGCAGTTTGCAAAGATTATTGTTAACCTGAAAAGTGACGTATTTCCACCAGTCGATAAGTTGATTCCTGCCTTTTACTTCAAGCAAATCTTCCATATCGGCGGATAAGCCGCCGATGTATTTGCCGTTCAAATCACTGACAATCGCTTTTATGGTGTCGTGCGCCGTAACGTCGTAAAAATGTTTGGAAGTTGTCAGTTGTGTAACGGGCTTAGCGCAAAAATCCTTTCCGTTTTTAAACATCAGCTCAAAAAATCTATGAAATTGCGCGGGCGCTAAAAACGTATATACGGGATAGGATAACACAATTAAATCGGCATCTTCTATGCCTTTTGTGAAATCGGCAAATTTGTTTTGGTCTTCAAAGGCACGGATACGGGAGGCAACGTCAACCACTTCAAACGTATCTGTAGGAAATAACTTTCTAAGGTAAAATACGGATTGCAGTGTTACACTTTTTTGCCCTTTCGGACTGCCGTTAAAAACCAAAACTTTCATAATTTGCTCCTTAAAGATTTGCTACAAATTCTAACGCTATTTAAGCGCGATTAATCAGTTTTTGTAACTGTGTATAGGCGCGGGGATTCTTCCGCCTCTTGATATAAAATCGTCTGCGTTGCCTTTTCCTGCATCCATAATCGGAGCATAGCCAAGCAGCCCGCCGAAACTGACTGTGTCGCCCGCTTTTTTGCCGACAACGGGAATAACTCTGACCGCAGTGGTCTTGTTGTTGATGACGCCGATTGACGCTTCGTCTGCGATAATCGCGGATATGGTGCTTGCAGTCGTATCGCCGGGCAATGCAATCATATCCAAACCGACGCTGCAAACAGAAGTCATGGCTTCCAGTTTGTCGACGGACAAGGTGCCGGCGTTGACGGCGTTTATCATACCTACGTCTTCGCTTACGGGAATAAATGCGCCGGACAGTCCGCCGACGTGCGAACTTGCCATTGTGCCGCCTTTTTTGACTGCGTCGTTGAGCATGGCAAGACACGCGGTTGTGCCGTGTGTGCCGACAGAACTTAGCCCCATTTCTTCCAAAACTTCTCCGACGCTGTCGCCGCATACGGGCGTGGGCGCAAGGCTCAAATCGACGATGCCGAATTCCGCATTAAGCATTCTTGCCGCTTCTCTGCCGACAAGTTCGCCCATACGGGTGATTTTGAATGCGGTGTTTTTGATGGTTTCGGCAAGAGTGTCGCAACTGCAACCTTTGACTTGTTCAATCGCCGCTTTGACAACGCCGGGGCCTGATATGCCCACGTTTACGACCACGTCGCCTTCGCTTATACCGTTGAAAGAGCCTGCCATAAAGGGATTGTCTTCCACAGCGTTTGCAAACACGACAAGTTTGGCACAGCCGATTGAGTTTTTGTCGGCAGTCAGGCGCGCCGTATCTTTTACGATTCGCCCGAGCATTTTGACGGCGTTCATGTTTATGCCCGCGCGCGTGGAACCAACGTTGACAGACGCGCACACGCGATCGGTTTTTGAAAGAACCGACGGTATTGTCGCCAAAAATTCTTCTTCAGTTTTGGTGATACTTTTTTGTACAAGCGCGGTGTATCCGCCGATGAAGTCCACCTCGGTTTCCTTTGCTGCTTTGTCCATAGCAAGTGCGATTTTTTCATAGCCGCCGCTTGACGCTCCGATTAAACTTATCGGGCTGACGGACAAACGCTTGTTGACAATAGGTATGCCGAATTTGGATTGTATCGTTTCGCAGACGTTTTTAAGACTGCCTGCTTTTGCCTTTAATTTTTGATAGACCAAGTTTGCGGTTTCGTCGCTATCACGCGATATGCAGTCGAACAGCGACAAATGCAGTGTTACCGTGCGTATATCAAGGTGCTGGTCTTTTATCATTTTTACGGTTTGTATAATTTCGTTGTGATTTAACATATAGCCTCTTTTATGTTCCGTTTTATGGCGATAAAATGCGTTTTATGCAATTCAAATCCTGTGCATTGAATTGAAAATATCCTCGTGTTGCAACCTTATTTCAACGCCCATTGTTAAAGCGACTTCTTGTAAATCCGCATTGATTTTTTCAAGGTTTGAATCGTTTTCAAGTTCCACCATCATAATCATGGTGAAATAGTCGTGCATAACGGTTTGGGATATATCCACTATGTTTATGTCCGCTTTGTAAAGCATCATCGATACGTTTGCAATTATGCCTTTGCTGTCCTTGCCAAGGACTGATACTATTGCTTTCATTTGAATTTCCTTCTGTCGGCTTGAGCCGTTTTTCTAATAACAATTATTGTACCATTTGACACTAAAAAATGCAACAATCCTAAAACCCATAAAGTTAATCCGCCGTGCATAACGCAACGGCGGATTTGGGCTTATCTTATGCAAACGATGGCGTTATTATTGTTGCGCGGCAACCAGCTGGATTATTTAGCCGCGCAACGGTATGTCACAGGAGTATGCAAATCACGCCGCCTCTCCCCTCGTTGACAATGCGTCCGAGAGTCTTTTTGATTTTCAGTTCGGCGTCTGCAGGCACGGATGCGAGTTTGTTGTTTATGCCGTCCGCGACAAGGGAACTTAGAGACCTGCCGAATAGGTTCGTATCCCAAATCGCTTGTTTGTTGGCCTCAAGGTCGCTGAGCATGCCGTTCACCAATTCTTCGCTTTGCTGTTCGGTGCCGACAATCGGGCTGACTTCGGTTTCTACGTCCACCTTCATAATGTGCAAAGATGGGGCACTGGCTTTTAGCCTTATTCCGTACTGCTGACCCTGACGGATAATTTCAGGCTCTTCAAGCAGCATTTCGTTTGTCGCCGGGGCAACTATGCCGTAGCCGAGTCTATCCACCTGTTCGAGGGCAATGAGAATTTTGGAGGTTTTTTCTCTGCCTTCGGCGAAGATTTTAAGGTGATGCAACAGTTCAAAGTCATCGGTGATTTCCACACCGCATTCTTCGGACGCTACTTTGAAGAAAACGTCGTCTTTGGGCGCTATCGACACAACAACTCTGCCCTTGCCCGCGTCAAGATCAACATGCGAAGGCAGTTTCCAGTATTCGGTGTTTTCAAAGAAACCGTCGATGATTGTGTAATCCTTCATCTTCTCGACGTCGTCGCCGATTGCTTTTACCGCGCCAATCAGTTCTTTCACCACGGAATTGGACGGGGTAAGCGCTTGCACCCAGCGCGGCAGCTCGAAATCGATTATACGTACGCCGAATTCAAGTAGGATGCTTTCCATAATCTCACCTATATCGTCCTCGCTGAGTTTCAATGCGCTCTTAAGCAGCACCGGCGCTTCGTATTTCTCGCACAGTTCGCTTTGAAGTTTAACCGCATTCTCTGCGTTTTCGTCCAGAGTGTTCAAAACTATGGCAAAGGGTTTGCCGGCCTGATTAAGTTCGTCTATCACACGCTCTTCGGCGGGTACGTACTCCGCGCGCGGAATATTGGTAAAACTGCCGTCCGTGGTGACAACAAGAGCGATTGTGCTATGCTCCGATATTACCTTTTCGGTGCCAAGTTCAGCCGCTTTTGAAAACGGCATTTCCTCTTCGCTCCAAGGCGTGCGGACCATACGTTCTTTGCCCGCTTCTTCGCTGCCAAGAGCGCCGTTTACCATATATCCGACACAATCGATAAGCCGTAAATTGACGGTGAGATTGTCGCTGAAAGCCACTTTCACCGCCTCGTTTGGCACAAATTTTGGTTGCGTTGTCATGATTGTCTTGCCGTCGGCAGACTGCGGAAGTTCGTCCACCGCTCTTTTTTTGACGTCGGGATTTTGAATGCCGTCCAGCGCCAATTCCTCCATAAAACGCTTGATGAGTGTCGACTTGCCCGTCCTTACGGGGCCGACGACGCCGACGTAGATATCGCCTCCCGTGCGGGTGGCAATGTCGCGGTAAAGGTCGAATTTGTCCATAGATTTCCTCCAATTTCGCTTTGTAAAATCTATGAAGTGCATTAAATGGATATGACAACGGAATTAAAATTTATCGGACATTGTAAAAATATGCAAATTTTTCTTGTTTTATATCGTCTAAAAAAACAAAAAGCCCGCTCTAAAGAGCGGGTTTTAAGTAATATTTTTGTTTGTATTTACATCCTTCTACCGAGGTTATCGCAAAATAAAATTGATAATTATTTGTAAACTTTGTTCAGTACCAACTCCATACGCGCCTGCTTGATTGCAGAAACGAGCACGTCCACGGCATAGTCCATTTCGTCGATTGCGGGAACGGAGGGCGCAATACGGATATTTTTGTCCATATCGTCCAATTTGTAAGGATAGGTTGAGCCCGCGGGAGTGAGTTTTATGCCTGCTTCGGCGGCAATTTCCACTATGCGTTTTGCGCAAGATTTGACGTCTAATGAGATGAAGTATCCGCCGCGCGGCTTGCTCCATGTCACATATTCGTCTCCTGCGAATGCCTCTGTCATTTTTCTATCAAACAGCTCGAATTTCGGGCGCATAATAGCGGCATGCTGAGCCATAACCTTTTTGATTCCTTCCATATTTTTCAGGAAATTGACGTGCATAATTTGATTGACCTTGTTTGCGCATATGGTCTTATAAAAGAACTTTTTCATAAGGTCATCCATATTTTCAGTTGACGTGGCAAACGCCGCAAGTCCGCTGCCTGCAAACGTGATTTTGGACGTTGACGCAAACGCATAGATATTGTTCATTGTGCCTGCGCGCCTTGCAACGTCAAAAATATTTTTCAGATTGTCGCCCGTTTCATAAAGGTCGTGCACAGCGTAGGCGTTGTCCCAAATAATTCTAAAGTCGCTTGCGGCGGTTTTCATAGTCGCCATACGCTCCACGACTTTGTCGGAAAAAGTGATGCCGGTGGGGTTGGAATATTTCGGCACGCACCAAATACCCTTGACGCTGTCGTCGTTGCCTACAATATTTTCAATAAGATCCATATCGGGGCCGTCGTCAAGCATGCGGACGGTTATCATCTCTATCCCGAAAGTTTGGCAAATGGAAAAATGTCTGTCATAGCCGGGCGCCGGGCAGATAAATTTCACCTTTTTTAGATTGTTCCAAGGAGTGCCGCCCAAAACGCCGAACTGCTTTGCAAACTGTATCAGTGTGTACATAAGGTCAAGCGAAGTGCCGTCTCCAACGTACACCTCCTCGGGCTTGACTC
>CAYJCS010000055.1:0-8633 GCA_964368715.1 uncultured Bacteroidaceae bacterium
ACTTACTGTGCAAAACTATGAAAAGGAGAATATTATGGACCAACAAAGCATTAGCAAAATGAAGCTGTTCCGCACGCTGAAAGTTGTTTACTATTGCTTGGGAATGCCTCTCTTTATTCTCGCTTGTATGACTCTAGCCTCACAGATGTACGGTCACTGGCCTTTCGCCGGGGATCCGGGCACCGGCTCTATTGGGTTTGAAGCGTTTAAAGTATTTTTCGGCAGTCCCGCAATGTACGGCGTTTGGATAGCGTTCGGTATTTGGCTGGTTATCGGCATAGTGCAAATTATATGCCACAAAACCGTCAAAAACAGACGCGCAAGGACTATGATCGTAGTGGCGGTTATGCTCGTTGTGCTTATCGTCCCGGTCTTCGTGATCGACGCAATCTTTGGCGCAAAGGTTGAGCAAATCTCTGCCGACGCGGCAAAGGGAGTTGTGGTGGAAGATTACAGTTATCAGCTGTCTTATTTCCACACAAAGTCCGGCGCAAGCGGTAGTACAAGCGGTAGTAACGGGAAAAGACTTTCTTTGACAGACAAACTCATAAATAGCGTTGAAGATTTCTGCAGTGTTTACAACATCGATTACTATGGCGGCGCAAAAATCAGCAAGGCCAACAACTTCACTAATGACGGTTTGTATTATGACGAACTCGGTTTCGATTATAACGAAAGCGGCACTATCGACGTTGGCGACCACATTCTTGTAACCAATACGTTCGATACAAAGAGCGCGAAAGCGGTTGACGGCAGATATTGGTTTGATTCAATCGAATTGACTTCCAAAAACGGTGCAAACACGCTTGAAGTCGAAGGCAATTTCTATTGCATAGTGTTCGGACAAGCAATTCCTTCATCATACGGATCTTCCGAAACAGAAAATGTAACCTGCTTTATTTGGTACAACGGCGACAAGGGTTCCTTTGCGAAAACCGACGGCGTTTACGGCAATGCATTCTATAATAAAAACGGTCTTCTTTCAGACGGTTACATTTATGACATTAATGTTGCTCTGAATATTCTCGAAAGTTATTATGCTTCACAAGAAGAAATGGCGGCGGCATACAAAGCTTACGCGGCGGCCAATTCAAGCGCAGCCAGCGAAGAAGAACTTCAAGCGTTAATAACCGAAGACGCTGCAACAAGACTGTATAACCGCTATAACGGTGCAGATGCAACCGACGAAGATAAAACTCTTTGGGCCAGAGAAAACGCCATGGCGGCGCAATACAGCCTTACCGCAGGAGAACTTGACATCGTTTTGATGGAACTAGGTGAAAAAGTCGGCACCACTTCACTGATTGCAGAACTCGTTCCTCTTGTGGATACGTTGGGTTTGATTGGCAGTCTTTTGAACATAGAGACCATCCTTACCGATTTGCTCGGCGACGCTTTGGGTGGTTTCCTTTATGAAAAACTTAACCTCACAGGTGTTAC
Organism: uncultured Bacteroidaceae bacterium; assembly: GCA_964368715.1. GTDB lineage: Bacteria > Bacillota > Clostridia > Christensenellales > CAG-917 > RGIG4097. The sequence continues at coordinate 1,441 of CAYJCS010000055.1, forward strand.
AATCGGAATTGCTTACGAGGGAAACCTCAAATTATCGCTGACCGGCGGCGCATTCTCCGGTGCAAACGAAGTGGTAATCGACTTTAACGACACCCTGACCGCCGCATCTTTGGAAGCGGACCTCATTCAGGTGTTCAAAAACGTCGGTATTATTTCTTCTACCGCAGGCGACGCAGAGGCAAAAGAAGCACTTGTTGGCGTGCTCGCAAAAGTGATTGGTCTGTTGGGACTGTCCGTAAGCGACGATGCGGCCGACTTGAGCGAATTGCTTGCCGGTGTGCTTGAAAGTCTGTATTGGTATCAATCTCCTATACTCGACAGTGTGTTCGACTATTTTGTTGATGACACGTTGGACGCCGATAATAAGGCCGATGCAGCCCTTGCTCAGTATCAAGCGGCATACTCAAAATTTTTGAGAGCCCAATTCGAGGGCGGAGCTCACGGCTATATGATCGGTTCACGTCTTGTGGGCGAGAGTATTGGTGACGGTGCTTATTCTGCCGCACAAGGGCTTGCAACGCTTGCCGAAGTCAAGCAGTTGCAAACAGACCTTTCATATCAACCCACAATGTATTCAATTTTTGTCGTACGTGACATGCTTATGACATTTGCGGCAATCATCATTTTCTTCACCCTGCTTTCATATGTCGCAGCAGACCGTGAAATCCTTTACGCAACAGGACAGATTGTTCCCAAAGCCAAAAAGGAAAAGAAATCAAAGAAAGGCGAGGACACTCCCGAGGAGAACGCCGAGCCACTCTTAGAAGAAAATTCTATAAAGGAGGTAGAGTAAAATGAGTAAGAAATCCGAAAAGAACGAAATCGTCCAAGATCAAATTTTAAACGAAGAAGCAGTATTCGAAAATGAAGTTGCCGTAGATGCGGCTGAACCCGTATCGGAAGAGATTTCTACAAGCGATACAAAAGTCTCTGCCCCTAAAAAATCTAACAAGATTGCAGGATTGACCGCCGCAAAAATAATTCTTTACGTGCTGTCGTTCCCGGTTATCATAATCTTGTCGCTGATCATCAGCTTAAAGATTGGCGAGGGAGTTCCTTTCTACTCTTTCTGGCCGTACGTCGGCACGATAGTAGTCGGCTTGTTCGGTTTGATTTTCCTGATTGTCGCGCTGGTTGTGACAAGAAAGAAATCCAAAAAGAGCATTATGCAACAAACCGTCGCACTATTGATTTGCTGCACAATACTGACTGGCGGCTTTGCACTTATTATGGACACAGTGCTACCTGACGTAATCTCTTATGCCACTTCCGATACGCTCTACGTTGAAGATCTTTATAACGACTATGACGAGCAGGCGGAATATAACAAAGAGATGATGCGCAAGTTCGTGAGACTCAATATCATGAACGGAAACTATATCGACGAAACCGAAGGAGATCTATCCTACGAAACACTTGCCAAAAAAGCAAGCGGCAAATACGTCGATACAGACATCCAAACGGTTTACGAAACTTACGCCAGCAACGTGAAATTTCATCTTGACAAACCGGTTCTTGATGCGCAAATCGAAAAACTCTCTGCTTTGGACAAAGAACTGTTTGATTGGCTATATGAAAACTACGTGTTGATGGATTATTCCTACGCGCTTAAAGCGTCGAATACAACTTTGATTGCAGGCACAGAACTTTACGACGGCACGGTGTTGGAGGAAAAGACAACTATGGTCAATAACGTCGAAAGACGTGCGTTCTGTCTGGCACTCACAAAGCGAGTAAGTTCCACTTATGCAAAACTTTGTGCTGAAGGCGTAAAGACCAGCGGTCTGGGCGCGATTGCCACCACGGGCAACGAAAAAATGAGTTGGTTGTTCAATTACAATTATGCTTCAATCAACCAAGACGGCTACAATCCTCTAAACGACGATTGCGGACTCGGCTATGCCACGTCCAATCGTATGACGATTCCCGTTGTAATTCGCCTTATCTTGAACGAGCACTACACTTACACCCAGCCTGTATATGACGAGAGCAACAACGTAACCGGCTATGAAATCGGTGTCCTTGATAAAGACGGAAACGAAACCAAAAAGCAAGGTTTCTTGGTCTATCAGTATATGCCCGAAGTCACCGCGGACTATGACCTGGCAGGCGGAACCTACGTTGACGGTAAGAGCGCAGATATGTTCGAATATAATAACGCACTCTATTATGTTTACGAAGACGGACACGTTGAAACGCCAATGGCTTGGTGCGTCCTTGATATGGACGGAAACAACATGGCCGTGACCTCCATTGCAACCGAAGGGCTGGTTGGTATGGTTCTGGGCATGCTGAACAACCCTAGCGGCTTTGATGAACTCTTGAATCAAGATTTGACCGATGTTATCGCAACCGCTACCAACGGACAAAAACTGTATCTGCACCTCTATGTGGGCGACGACAGCCAGTTGAGCATCGTTCTTGTGCCTTCCAACACAGAAAGAGGCTATCTCGGATATCAATATATGACTTGGTTGCAGAGCAACAACTTGCTCATCACCATCTGCGATTTGTTCTCTGTGCGTAACCTTCTGTATATCTTCGGAGCCATTTCCCTTGTTATGATTTTCGCAGCAGGCTTCTGCCGTGAACTGATTGCAAAAGAAAAGGCTAAAGCAGAAGAGGAAAAAGCACCGGTGGAACCGGCAGAGCCCGAAACTGCGCCTCAAGCGGAGTAAGCGCAAAATAACCAAAAGTAAGATCAAAATAAAACATTATTAAACTTAAAAACACCCGATTCGTCGGGTGTTTTTTTGCTAAGTTTTTTGCGGATTATGATTGCTGATTTTGGGTGGCTTCTCGTTAAAGATTAAAAAATATTTTTCAATAAAACATTTGTAGAATGCGCGCGTGTGTGATATAATAGAAAAAATTTCAGGAGGACGGCATGCAACATTTCGATTGCGCGACGCTTTACACCGACGGAGGCTTCTTTGTCGGGGAAGTTGAGGTCAGCGAGTGTAGTGTTTGCAAAAAGAACCCACCGTCGATTATTCCTCTTGTAGACCCCAAAAACAGCAAAATATTTATTGTTCCCGGTTTCGTAGACGTGCACACGCACTTAAGAGAGCCGGGTTTTTTTTATAAAGAGAGCATTTCAGCTGCGACGGCTGCCGCGGCAAAAATGGGTTATTGCGCACTCTTTTCTATGCCTAACGTAAATCCCGTGCCAGATTGTTTCGAAAACCTCAAAGTCCAACAAGAAATTATAAACAGAGATGCCCGCGTAAAAGTTTATCCTTACGGTGCTCTGACGATAGGTCAAAAGGGAGAAACGCCGGCGGATTTAGAGGGTCTTGCGCCGCACGTTATCGCTTTTAGCGACGACGGACACGGAGTGCAAAACGACGCTCTTATGGAACAGGCAATGAATACCGCCGCGCGACTCAACAAAATAATAGCGTCCCATTGCGAAGAAGAAAGCCTTTTGTTTGGCGGTTATATCCACGACGGCGATTATGCCAAAACACACGGGCATAAGGGCATTTCGTCAAAAAGCGAGTGGTCGCAACTAAAACGAGATTTGGAACTTGTTAAAAAAACCGGTTGCCGCTATCACGTCTGTCACGTCTCGACAAAAGAAAGCGTAAAACTTATCCGCGACGCAAAAAAGCAAGGACTCCCTGTCACGGCTGAAACGGCGCCGCATTATCTTGTTTTGACCGACGCCGACTTGCTTGAAGACGGCCGCTTCAAAATGAATCCGCCTTTAAGGGCAGAGGACGACAGACAGGCGATTATTGAAGGTCTGAACGACGGCACCATTGACGTTATCGCAACCGACCACGCGCCGCACAGTGCGGAGGAGAAAAGCCGTGGATTAAGCGGCAGTGCCTTTGGGATTGTCGGCTTGGAAACGGCGTTTCCGCTGCTTTACACAAAACTCGTGATGAGCGGAAAAGTTAGCCTAGGGAGACTTATAGATGCAATGAGCGTCAGACCGAGAGAAATTTTTGGGTTGCCAAAGGACGACGGCTGGGCGGTTTTGGACTTAACAAAAAAGTTTACGGTTGACAGCAGGAATTTCCTTTCAAAGGGAAAATCCACACCGTTTGACGGCTATGAATTGTACGGCGTAAACACAATGACGATTTTAAACGGAGAAACTATATGGAAAAACGCGTGAGAAAACTGGTGCTTGAAAACGGCGAAGTCTTTTTTGGAGAAGGTTTCGGCGCAAAAGGCTACGCGGTTGGGGAGATTGTTTTCAACACCTCAATGGCAGGCTACCAAGAAATTGTGTCCGATTTAGGCTACACCGATCAAATGATTGTTTTGTCCTATCCGATAATAGGCAGCTACGGTGTCACGGACGAAGATTATGAGAGCAAGTCGCTTGGGCTTAAAGCGTTAATCGTCAGAGATTACAACGACTGTCCGAGCAATTTCAGATATACAAAAACTCTCGCGGAACTTCTTGAAGAAAACGGCGTGCCCGGCCTTCAAGGCATAGACACAAGAAAACTTGTTGGCATAATCCGTGAGAGCGGCAGTATGACGGCAGTGCTGTGCGATGAAAATTACTCGACGGAACAGGCATTAATAGATATTAAAAACTATGTGCCGCCGACTGATGCGGTTAAAAGGGCAAGCAGTAAAAAACGCTGGTACAGCCGCACGCCTAATCACCGCTACAACGTAGTTGCCGTGGACTGCGGAATCATGTTTTCAATGATAAAAGAACTTAATTTGCGCGGTTGCAACGTCACGGTTGTCCCGCACGATATATCCTCCGAAGAGGTATTGTCACTTCGCCCCGACGGTGTGTATCTTTCAAACGGCCCCGGCAATCCAAAAGACGTACCCGAGGTTATAAAACTTGTGCAGGATTTAAAAGGCAAAGTGCCAATGTTCGGCGTAGGGCTAGGGAATCAAATTATGGCATTAGCCTTGGGCGCGGACACCTACAAAATGAAACTGGGACATAGGGGTGGCAATCACCCGATAAAGGACTGCGCAAGCGGCAATATAGAAATAGCAGCGCAAAACCACGGGTACGCTGTTGATGGGAAAAGCCTTTTAAAAACAACACTGAAAGTGTCGCACGTCGATTTGCTCGACGGCACGGTTGAAGGAGTTGAAGACCAAGATAACGCCATGTTTGCCGTGCAGTTCTATCCCGACAGCGCGCCCGGCCCAAACGGCAGTATGCGTTTTTTTGACAAGTTTATGTGCAGTATAGAGGAGAGGTTAAAAGATTATGCCGAAGAGAACTGATATAAAGAAAGTAATGGTCATTGGCAGTGGTCCTATCGTCATAGGACAAGCCGCCGAATTTGATTATGCAGGCACGCAAGCGTGCATCGCGCTAAAAGAAGAGGGCTATGAAGTCATTTTGGTAAACTCCAATCCTGCCACTATTATGACGGACAAAATGATGGCGGACAAAATTTATATGGAGCCGCTTACCCTTGAATACGTCGCAAGAATCGTGCGAACCGAACGCCCCGATGCCATAGTCCCGGGACTTGGCGGACAGACAGGGCTTAACCTTGCAATGAAACTTGCAAGAAACGGCATATTGGACGAATGCGGGGTTAAACTGCTCGGAACGACGCTTGAAAGTATCGAAATGGCGGAAGACCGTGAATTATTCAAGGAGATGTGCATAAGGATCGGCGAACCTGTAATTCCGTCGCACATAACTTATAGCATCGAAGAAGCGTTGGCTGCGGTCAAGGATATAGGCTATCCCGTTATTCTGCGCCCCGCGTTTACTTTGGGCGGTACGGGCGGCGGTTTTGCTGAAAACGACGAAGAACTGGCAGCCATTATGAAAAATGCTTTGAAACTCTCTCCCGTCGGGCAAGTGCTGGTCGAAAAGAGCGTAAAAGGCTACAAAGAAATTGAGTTTGAGGTAATGCGCGACGCTAAAGATACGGCGGTCAGCATTTGCAGCATGGAAAACCTCGACCCTGTCGGCGTGCATACGGGTGACAGCATTGTTGTTGCGCCTTCACAAACGCTAACGAATAAAGAAGTGCAGATGCTACGCACTGCGGCGCTAAAAATAATAAGAGAACTTAAAATCGAGGGCGGCTGCAACATTCAGTTTGCTCTCGACCCGCACTCTTTCAAATATTACCTTATTGAAGTTAATCCCAGGGTATCGCGCTCTTCTGCACTTGCAAGCAAAGCAAGCGGTTATCCTATTGCGAGAGTTACGGCAAAAGTGGCTATTGGATATACGCTTGATGAAATTAAACTTGCAAACACGCCCGCGTCGTTTGAGCCGTCGCTCGATTATATAGTCACAAAAGTGGCACGATTCCCCTTTGATAAGTTTGAAACCGCGTCGAGAAAACTAGGGACGCAGATGAAGGCCACGGGCGAAGTAATGAGCATAGGGCGCACTTTTGAAGAAAGTCTCCTTAAAGCCATACGCTCGCTTGAAACGGGCGCATTTCACATTTGGTTGCCAAAATTCGACAACTGGAGCCGTCACGAATTGACGGAGTATATTTTAGACGCCACCGACGACAGACTGTTTGCCATTGCGGAACTGATTGCGAGAGGCGGCGACCTCGGCATGATTGCTTCGATAACCAAAATCGACATGTTCTTCATTGATAAAATCAGAAAAATCGTGGAATACGAGTACGTTATCAAGGCAAATCTTTTTGATATAGAAGTTCTTAAAAAAGCCAAAAAGATGGGCTTTTCGGACAAGTATATCGCTATGGTTTGGCGCAGCAGCGAGAAGGAAATCTTTTTACTGCGCAAAAAACTGGGCATCATGCCCGTGTATAAAATGATTGACACCTGCGGAGGCGAGTTTAAAGGTTACGTTCCTTACTTCTACTCCACATATGAAGAGGAGCAAGAAAGCATCGTAAAGAACGGCAAAAAAATTATTGTGCTGGGTTCCGGACCTATAAGAATAGGTCAGGGCATAGAATTCGACTATTCCACCGTCCACGCGATTTGGACGATAAAAGAGGCAGGCTACGAGGCGATTATCATAAACAACAACCCCGAAACGGTGTCCACTGATTATACAACTTCGGACAAACTCTATTTTGAGCCTCTGACGCTTGAAGACACACTCAACATTATCACTTATGAAAAACCCGAGGGTGTAGTTGTGTCGCTAGGCGGTCAAACGTCAATCAACTTGGCGGACAAACTTGCGGACCTCGGAGTGCCGATTATAGGCACCGACGTTGAGGCAATACAAAACGCCGAAGATAGGG
>CAYJCS010000056.1:0-8542 GCA_964368715.1 uncultured Bacteroidaceae bacterium
CCTCGCGCAGAACCACTGCTAGTCCTCGCGCAGAACCACTGCTAGTCCTCGCGCATAAAGCGCGCACGAGCGCGCGCGCCGTTACGCGCACAGCGCATTAAACTATTGCAAAAAGCAAATTTTCGGCTTATAATAATGGCTATGACAACAGCTTTTTCTTATCCGTGTCAAAAAGTTCTCCAAAAATACGCAGGGGACGCTGACATTGCACCAATCTTCAAAGACATTGCAAACGCAAAGCAGGGTGTTGTGACTTTCAGCAAAGAAGTCAAAAAATACATGCTGAGTTTCATCCATGCAAAATACGACAAAGACGAAGAAGTCAAAGAGCTTATCGACATTCTCAAAAACAGCGGTCGTTACGAATCATTCAATTATTTGGAAATTTTTAAGTTGCAGGACGAATCCTATTTTTGGTACGATTTTTTGAACTGTTATGCAATCTGGAAGATTATCCAAAAGACTTACGGTTTTCCAAGCAAAGATGAGAGTATGATTGTGCTTATCAGACTGTGCAAAAACGACGTTAACATATTCAAAGAATACAGTGAACTGCTTAAATGACACAAGATAACGACAAAAAACCAATGCACGAAGGCCATCGCGACAGGATGCGCGTCCGCATAGAAAACGGTGAAATCAGCGCACTTCAACCACACGAGATTTTGGAGTATGTTCTTTTCCATTTTATACCGCGAAAAAACACAAACGATATCGCACACGAACTTATAAACCGATTCGGCTCGTTTGAGGCGGTGTTAAACGCAGAAGTCGAAAGACTTGAAGAAGTGAAAGGTATGACGCACAATGCCGCGGTTTTTTTGCATGCTATGCCCGGCGTATTCCGCACCTATGCCGCGTCCGGCGCTTCGCAAAAAAAGTCTCTAAAAGGCCGCGGAGATTTCAAGGCGCACCTAGCCGCCCATCTTTATGGCAAGCCGATAGAAGAGGTTTACGTTGTCGGTGTGGACGGCGGCGACGCTGTGATTAAAACTCAAAAATTATCCTCCGGCGACGGACGTTCCGTCAACGTATTCGTGAGAGATATTCTTGACTTTGCGCTACGCACCAAAGCAGTCGGCATAGTGATGGCACACAATCACCCGGGCGGCAAATGCAAGCCGTCGCAGGACGATATGGAAATGACGCGCGAAATTCTGTGGAGCCTTGACAGCGTCGGAGTTTCACTTATGGATCACTTAATCTTTGCAGGGGGAGAAAGTTTTTCATTTGAAGAGGCGGGTTTACTTAACCGCATGTACGACGAACGCGTAAGCAATCTTAAAGAAGGTATGTTTTATTATGACATTGATTAGGACCAGATTTGCCCCATCTCCGACGGGATTTATGCATATAGGAAATCTGCGTACTGGGCTGTATGCTTATATGTTTGCGAGAAAAAACGGCGGCAGATTTATTTTGCGCATAGAAGACACCGATCACGAAAGACAGGTCGAAGGCGCAGTTGAGGCAATTTACCGTACTCTCGAAATCGCCGGTATGGATTATGACGAAGGTCCCGACCGTGACGGCGGTTTCGGCCCGTACGTTCAAAGCGAGAGAGTGGGAATATACAAAAAATACGCCGACGAACTTGTTGAAAAGGGCGGAGCATATTACTGCTTTTGCACAAAAGAAAGGCTTGCAACTCTTGAAGGCGAGGGCGGCGTCCACACCTACGACAAACACTGCCGAAATATAAGCCTTAACGAAGCTAAAAAAAGAATCGCCGCGGGAGATTCCTACGTTGTCAGACAAAAGGTGCCCCAAGGCGTTGTCAGCAGTTATGAGGATTTGGTTTTCGGCGAAATTTTCGTTGCGTCAGAAGACATCGAAGACGGCGTACTTTTGAAGGCGGACGGCATGCCCACCTACAATTTCGCAAACGTAGTCGACGATCATCTTATGGGTATTACGCACGTGATGCGCGGCACGGAATATCTTTCTTCCACGCCCAAATACAACTTGATTTATGACGCGTTCGGCTGGCCGCGCCCGACCTATATTCATCTCCCGCCGATTATGAAAGACGCCACCAGAAAACTTTCAAAGCGTTTTGGCGATGCCAACTTTGAGGATTTTATAAAACGCGGATATTTGCCTGAAGCGATAATAAACTATATCGCCCTCTTGGGTTGGTGCCCCAAAGATAACCGTGAAAAAATGACACTGGGGGAAATGACCGAAGCCTTTTCAATTGACGGCATTTCAAAAAGTTCGTCCATTTTTGACGAAGCGAAAATGCGTTGGCTAAACGGCGAGTATCTTAAAGCCATGGACGAAAACGAATTTTTTGCTGTCGCAAAACCTTATATTTTAAAAAGCAAAGCAGGCGGCAAGTTTAACGACTTCGAAATTTCAAAGTTGATGCACACGCGCGTCGACGTGCTCGAAGACATACCCGAAAAGATTGATTTCTTGATTGATTTCGGCAATTACGATTTGGGAATGTTTTTGCACCAAAAGATGAAAGTGGACTTTAACGTTGCAAAACAATCACTTAAAGCCTGCGCTAGTGCGCTTGAAGCGCTTGATGATTGGAACGAAGACGGTATAAGAGCCGCCATATCACAGGCCGCTATAATCGCATCGCTTAAAGGCGGTCAACTTATGTTCAGTATGCGGGTTGCATTGACAGGGCAACCGGTCACACCCGGAGGAGCCATTGAAATGGCAGCGGTGCTTGGCAAAGAAGAAAGCCTGAATCGCATAGCCTATTCACAAAAACTGCTTGATGAATATGACGCGTAATCTCAAAAAAATTTCCATATTGACAGCAGTAATGCTGATTTTATCTCTCGTCATCGCAGGGTGTTTTACCGTTCCCGGTGCTTCTATCGCCAATGCGGATTGCTCCGTTGGTGCCTATCCCGCTTCGTCTTTTGGCGGAGTGGAAACAGGAAGTCTTTGGTATTACGGAGCGGATTTTTTGAACCTTGCCGCACTTAAAAGCGAAGTGGCAAGTTGGGATTTAGCAAAAGCGGCGGCGGTCAAATGTGACGAAGACGGCTACGACAAAACCGACGCGACAAAACCGATTATTATTGCTGTTGTGGACACCGGCATAAATACTTCGCACGGAGTGTTCACATCAACCAACACAATACTCAAAAATTCTTCGGGAACTCCATACGGCTACAACAGTTACAATGCCGTAAACAGTGGAGAAAATTTGGGAAGCGTGGCCGACGTATCCTCAAATTCGCACGGCACCGGCATTGCAAGCGCAATGGCAATGCTCATTTACGAGTTGGGACTATCCGACTATATCAAAATTTATCCTGTAAAAGCCAGCTATACAAAAACGTCGGGCGGAACCAAAGTTGAAAGTTTTGGTATGTCGGCAGTTACTGAGGCCATAAGTTGGGCTGACGAAAGCGTCGATGTAGACGTAATTAACCTTTCACTGGGACTGCTCGCAAGCGACTTTTTAACAACTGCTGATAAATGGGACTCCAATCCGGAACTTATCGGGGCAATAACAAAAGCGACAAACGATACGGTTTTGGTCGCCGCCGCAGGAAACAACTCCAAAAACAGCTCGGTAGATGCTTTTTACCCTGCCTCTACGCGCGGCGTATTGTCTGTTATGGCTTATGCCTATGAGCACGGCGCGGTTATAAAAAGAGACACTTCAAACTACGGCGGATATGACGTCATCGCTCCCGGTGAAAATATTTACGTTGCAAAAGGTTCGACGTCTGAATATACCTATATGAACGGCACGAGCATTGCCGCGGCATTCGTTTCCGTGACTGCGGCACTTGTTAGGCTGAAATCAATAATTGATTGTTATGACAGCACCAAAACTCCTTTTGCAGGTGGTGCCATAGAAAGGCATATTCGTTTGCAGGGCGACCGCGAGGGCGCACGCTACGTTAGTCACACAGTGCTTACAACAACTTACGTTTACCCTATGCACAGCATTTTGGAGTGCGTGAATACCGTTGGCAACACTGCATACCGTGATCCGACCGGCATTGAAATGACGTCCAGCGGGTTAAGTGAAGACGGCCAAATTATCAATATTGACAAAGTAGTGCCTATGCAATTTTCAGCCCAACTCTTGCCCTACGGCGACGTAGATCCCGCACTATTAAGTGGCGTTGAATGGTGGCTAGTCGAAATCGGAGAAAGAATCAAAACCGATACCAGCGGCGCGGTCGTCACCGACAATGACGGAAACCCGGTCACCGAAGAATACGAGAAATCGGAAAGTTTTTTATCAAGCGGCGGCACTTTGAACTTTACCCCCACGATTGGCGGAAAATTCAAAATCCGCGCGAAGTACCGCTTTGAAGATACAGTCTATTCAGATGAGGCAGGTTTTACAATCCGATACCTAACTTATGACAGTATGGCTTCGGGAGTCAAAGTCGTTTTGGAGAGCGAACTGAAATCCCAAACTCCGACAAACAACATCAAAATTTATGCAAACGACAGTGTGACTCTCGCTCTGTCAAATCTCGAATACGTTGATAAAAGCGTGGGTATCAAATGGTTCGTCAACGGCGAATACGTCTTCAGCGGCGAAGCTTTTACTTTCACCCCCGATACAAAAGGCACATTCGTTATTTCCGCTCAATACGGCGATAAACCGGCCGTCAGAACAGTCTTCACCGTCAATGCCGAAAGTTCGGCACTGCGCCCTCAATCTATCGCCGCTTATACCATTATGGGTGCCATAATCCTTTCAGTCGGTATTGCCGCGATAACAATCTCTGCAAAAAAAGCACTGTTAAAGAAAAAGCCGCAAACTGAAGACGAAAAAACGGCGTAACCGCCACATTTAGGTCTTTGACTTGCAATAAATTTTGAATTGTGTAACACAAAGGGGTCTTTTGAAAAGACCCCTTTGCAATACTCAAAGTTTTATGAAAAACGTCAAGGGGGGGTTTAGGCTAAAGCCCCCTTGACAATCCCCAAAACTTTTAAATAATAAAGCCGAAAACGAAAGATTTTCTTTTTGCGATTTCGGCTGATTTTTTAGTAATTTTTAAGTGCAACTAAATACATTAAAGTTTTTGAAAAGAGTGCGGGAGAAACTTTTTGTCTAAAAAGTGTTTTCCGCATAAGTTAATCACAAATTATAAAAATCTTAAAACACAAACATCACGTTGCCGGAGTGGACGTCGCTGTAACTGAAAGTTTTTGTTTCGCCGTTTTCGAGTTTTACCACGAAAATTGACGGAAAGACAGTGAGCACGGATCCGTGGTAGAGTGTGATTTTCCCTCTGCCTTCGTTGACTTTTAAAAGTAGCGGCACGCCCAGCAGTTTTTCTACGCTCAATTTTGCATCGTTTATGGTTTTTCCTATTTCTCTCATACGACGATTATTGACAAAAAGCTAAAGAGTATTCATTTAGAGGGTGTTGAATAAAAGAACGCATATATGATTAAAGCAATTTCGCATAAAGAAAAAGGAAGCAGCATAGACTGCAAGAGAAATGGAGGCGAATATGTTTAAATACGAAAATGCGGTTGCAACAAACGCTAAGATTCTGGCGCCGGTTGAGCGTGTTGTTGAATTTAGCCCTTCGGGTGCGGAGAGCGGAAACGTGGTTAAGGTCTTGTCACTTGCCGTGGAAGGCAAAGTGTTGAGCGCAGTTGTAAACGACGGTTATGTGGAAGTCGAGGGCAGAGCGGATTTCAAACTTTTGTATCTTGACTTAGAGGGTGCGCCGCAAGGAGTTGATTACAACGCAGATTTTGTGGTCAGAATCGAGGGCGACTGCAATGCGGATGACAGCGTGTTGGCAAAAGTGGACGTTATGGAAGCGGACGTTAAGTTGAGTGACAATTTGACGCTTTCGGCGGTTTTGGAGATAGGTGCAACGCTTACGGAGCGTTCGGAATGGAACGTCCTTGTCGACGCCGATGAATGTTATAAGACGCTGGACAGTGTGCTTGTCAAATCCTTTATTGCGGCAAAAAGCGTGGTTATACCAATAAGCGACGAGTTGCAAGCGGGCGATGTTGAAAGAGTGCTTTTGCTTGACAGTCGCGCGATTATAAAAAATGCCGAGGTGGGAGACGGCGCAGTGAACGTTTCCGCTGCGGTGCTTGCTACCGTGACGTACGTTGAAAGCGGCCAGTTAAAGATTGCAGAGTTTTCAATTCCCGTCGAAGAGGAAATCAGCATAGAAGGCGCAAGGATAGGCGACAAAGCGAGTGCGGAAGCAGCGATAAGAAATGCCAGAGTCGTGTTGTCGGGCGTGACGGGCGCCAACGTTATCGGTGTTGAAACCGACCTCAATTTGAAAGTGCAGGTTTTCTCTTCAAATGAAATCCCCGCAATAAAAGATTTGTTTATGCTGAAAAACGAAGTGGAACTGCGTCGTCAAAGAGACAGATTGTACAATTTCTACGATGCAAAATTTTACTCAGAAAAGGTTTCGGGCACGGCCACTCTTGCGGACAATAAAGCGGCGGCAAGAGAGATAGTAGCAATCCCCTCGTCAAGCAGTTATATCGCAAAAGCAGCGGTAACGGAGAGCGGCGCGGCTCTCGTTGAGGGAATTGTGACAGCGGATATCGTTTATCTTGACGAAAACGGCCTCAATTCGGTCAGAACCGAAATCCCGTTCTCGCTTGAACTTGGCAGCGGCTATGAAGGGGATATCAGAGTCAGAAGCGCTGTGGAATACGTGACGGCAAGAGTGAAACGTGACAGAGAAATCGAGGTTACGGCATCGTTACTTATCCACGTTGCGGAATTTAGAGTGTTTGAAGTGGAGTTTGTGAGCGAAGTTATCGTGGGAGAGGCAAAGCCTATCAATACATCAGGTTTGTCACTTTATATTGCTGAAGACGGCGACGGAATGTGGGAAGTATGCAAGGCTCTAACAGCCACTCCCGAGGCAATTTTGGAGCAAAATCCCACTCTTGTCGCACCGCTAAAGCGAGGCGAAAAAGTTGTTTACTTCCGTACGTTGTCGCTATAATAGAAAAGCACAATAAGCAAAAGTTGTAAAATAAATCTATTTGTGATAAAATAGCCTCGTAAATCGGGGCTATTTTTTCATCCTAAAAGGCACAAAAAGCACAAAAAGGCGTATATGGAATACACAATTCAAAAAGACATTCCCGCAAAACTCAATCTTTCACTTGTGATAACGGGACGGCGGGGGGACTATCACACCATTGAAAGTGTGATGACTTCCGTAAACCTTTACGATACGGTCAAGGCGAAATTAAACGACGGTAAAGGCATAAATCTGAAGTTAACAAGCGACAATTCAGACTTTATACCCGCTCTTTACGAGCAGAATATAATGCGCGCGGTGGACAAATTTACCGGACGTTACGGAGCGGTGGATGCCGATTTAGAAATCCACAACCGTATTAAGTTGGGTGCCGGAATCGGCGGCTCGACAGCGGGCGTTATCGGAGTGCTAAAATGCCTTGCGGACCTGAAAAAAGTTGAATTAGATGTCGGATTTTTGCTCTCTGTAGGTTCAGACGCACCGTTTATGGCAACGGGCGGAATGTGTTTTGTGTCGGGAGTCGGTGAAAAGGTTGAAAAACTGGATTTCAAAAAATTGTTTTTTGTTGTTTTGTTCCCCAAATGCGGCGTTGACAGCGGATTGGCATACAAGCTTTATGATGAAATCAACGAGCAAATTTCTTTAATCGATTCAGTTGGATACGTCGACACGATAAAACTGCCTTTTGAATGTCCTTTTTTGAACGATTTGGAAATCCCGGCAGGAATGTTAAACGACGAGATAGTATATGCAAAATCAACATTACAAGTCGCAGGGGCAAGCAAAGTGCTTATGAGCGGAAGCGGAAGCGCCGTTTTTGCGATTTTTGAAACTTCAGATGAGGCAAAAGCGGTGTTCGAAAGGGTAAAATACGAGGGGGAGAAACTTTTGCTTCATAGCGTAGAGGCTGTGTAAAATGCGCTATTTTGTTTGTTTTTGCTAAATTTTTTGAAATTCGCTACAAAAATGCAGAGCAGTCAACAAAAATCTTTCAGGATTTGTACAAATATCGCTGTTTCTTATTGTTATGTAATTATTAATTTGATACAATAATAGTAATTTCCGAGTTTAGGGAGAGCATATGGCCACTAAAAAGGACAGTTACGCTACTTATCTTTTTCACGAGGGCACAAATTATGAGGCGCAGGAGATGTTTTCACCGTCTCCGTCCGTTGTTGACGGCATTGACGGGTGGAATTTTTCGCTATGGGCACCTGCTGCCGAAAACGTGTCCGTCGTCGGTGATTTCAACGGCTGGCAGGAAAATGCCAATCCTATGGAGCGCGATTTAGACGGAGTTTGGTCCGCATTTATCCCGGGGCTAAAACAATACGACAACTACAAGTATGCCGTAAAACATATAGGCGGAAAAACAATTTTCAAATGCGACCCTTACGGTCTCCACTTTGAAACCGCGCCGGCGAATGCCAGCAAACTTTACGACATAAAAGGCTATCACTGGAAAGACGGAAAATGGATGAAAGAGCGCGTGGATTACAATCCTTACGGCTCTCCGATGAACGTTTACGAAGTCCATATGGGCAGTTGGCGACGCT
>CAYJCS010000057.1:0-8518 GCA_964368715.1 uncultured Bacteroidaceae bacterium
GAATTAGAACCCTTCTTTGCATAAAATAAAAATTTATTATTTCGCAGTGAATTAGTCCGAAGATATTCAAGGAAGTAATCGAACATTACCAGCAGTTCACAAAGCGGCAAAAACGCTAAACAACTAAAAGAAGAAAACGGCCCGATTGTCGGAGCCGTTTTTATTATTCTGAAAATTTTAAGTTATTATTTACAGTAATATTATTTTGCAGCAGTTACAATAACAAATTCTCTGTTCCTTTTTTTATCGAATAAAGTTTGCTTAACTCTATCTATAATTTACAGATATTTATCCACCAATTCGAAGTTCGTACTGCCTAAGTCTAATATTGCTGTGTGGAAAGCAAGATCGTCGCCGGCGTAAGACTTTCTCAGTTCATTCATTTTGTAATTGCCGTAAGCATAGGACGCGTACGCTGCGGGATTTTCCACAACATAACGAAATACGTTTGCAATTCCCTCTTCAGCAAGACCGTACGGAGTGTACTTCGCCGTCAGTGCTTCTAGGGTATAGTCGTAGTAATTTACGTCTATATCCATAAGCGTAATTACGATTTGCGTTATTTCGTCGTTTAGCATAACCAAGTCATAGAGCAGTTTGTCAGTTTCGGTTTCGCCGAAATAGCGTGAAGCATAATACTGTGCGTAAGTCGCCCAGCCTTCAGTGTAGCCAAGATACGTTATCATAGAGCGGAGCATATGAGCGCCCGTCGTTTTGTAATAGGAGTGTTGCAGCATATGGCCGGGTATGCCTTCGTGAGAGATAAGGTCAAATCCAATATAGCCGGTTGCATTTGTGCTGTTGACATAGATTGTTTCTTCTGCCGATGCACTGTCGATTGCAGACTTGAAATAACTTGCGGGGTTGTAATAATCGCTCATTGCGGGGGGTACTTCTTTGAAAGTGGCGTCGGGAACGGAAGCGGGGAGCGCGGGGAAATTTTGCGTGTAAGAGGATTTTAGCGTAGAATAAATTCCTTGAAGAGCCGCCACGGACAAATCCGTGTTGCTTTCCAAATTCGTCAAAGCCGTCTCAATGTCATCGTCCGACATTCCCATCTCATTTAACGCATTCATTTTCAATCTTGCATTTGAAGCAGTTGAGTTGTATGCCGATTTGAGGTTTTGATATGCCGTGTCCACGCTGTCGCTACTTGACGTATTGTCCAAAAACAGCAACTCGTAATATGATTTGCCCTCTTCGCCGTATGCGCTTAGACCCAGTCCGTTGTTGTTTGAATTGCCGATAAAGGACGTGACCGATTGACTGAGCGCGGCGTAAGCGGGAATCAATTTCTCGTTTATTGCAGAAGTGCAGCGCACGAAATAAGTCGCTTTTTGAGGTACATCTAAAAATGTGCAGGCGTTTATTTTGTCTTTGAAGAGAGTAAGGAGAAAATGCTCGCCGCCGGTTGAAGCGGTGTCAGCCATTGCCAAGCATTGTTCGGCGATTGCCTCATATACAAAGTCGGCTCTGCCGTAGCCTGCGTCAATTCGAATTTGTTCATACTGGGCATACTTTGGGAATGCGTCATAGGTTTGCTCCACAAGGCCCAGCCAATTGTTTACATCGTGTTCGTCATAAAAAGCATATTTATCCAGATAAATCGGCAGTACTGCGTTCCAGCCGCTGTTGGAGCCAAGATAGTTATCTTGAAAATAATAGTAATCGGCGTAATTTGAATAAGTGTAGAAAAAATCCATCACCGTGTCGTAATCAAGTTTTTGCGAAGGAGTCAAAGAAGAGTAGTTTACCCTTAACAGCGCGCCGCAAATTTCTTGTACGGATTTGATTCCGTTTTCATAATCTGTCTTGCTTAGATTGGGCACGGGTAAGGAAGCCACCTCGTTTTCCAGACCGAGTTTTGAAGGATTTGAAATGAGAATGTTCACAGACATAGCGTCGCCGTTTAGCATAGAGACGGCAAGTTCGTCCATAATCATATACAGCATTTCGCTTCCTCCGGTCAGGCAGGAGGAGAGACAACTGGACAATGAAAGCACCAATATGACGGCAATTGTCAAAAGGGCGGTTGTTTTTAATACGCGTTTTGTTTTCATGGCGATTTTCATATTAATAGTTTACACCTTAATATAGGATAATACAAACTAAAAATTTTTTTGCTTCTTAGCATTGGCGCAATTTGCTTCTTTTTACAATATTGATTTGCGCGCCTTGTTATGCTATAATGCAAAAAAGGAGTTCACTATGGATTATAAGGGCGAAGGGATTGCCGCGCTTGTCAGCACTCTCGACGATATGCAATGCACAAATCTCATTATGGCAGACAAAAAACTGAGGGAAGTTTTGAAGTGCCTTGCCTACTACGACGAGTTTCGTGCCGTACTTAGTTTCGTCAACAAAGGCTTTGATTATCCACAAGAAAAACGCAAAGCGTTGCAACGCGTGGGCGAAAGAAGTGTTTTAAGATTGCCCAAATCCGACGTGATTTTGGTTGCTTTGATATCGAACATGCTTGTCGAATTTGACGAAGGCAACGCTGATCTTGTCTCCTTTGCCGGCACATATTTCCCTGCGTCCACAAGACAAGAAAGTTACGATGCGTTTATAAGCGGTTTTATAGAACCGTTCAAACTTGCGCTTGTTCGACTTGTCGTCAACGGCGTAAAAGAAGAGATTCCGCAAACCGAAAGAAACGTGGAATTTGCATCCAACGGCCTTGCCGACCAAACGCAATATTTACTTGTGACCTTTGTAAAATCGGTCAACGAAGCGCAGATTGATACGATGTTAAGAGAAGACTTGCTTGTTATGTTAGAAGGTCTTGCCGCCGCTTTGGACAGCCGCGACACGCTTATGATAAAAGCAGTGTGGTTGGGCGTCAAAAAAACTCTTGCAGCTCTAAAAATGTGTCCTCGAGAGATAGAAAAGACGGACGAACTGCTAAAACTCTATTTAGTCGTCAAATAAACAATTCATATCAACGTAGTTATTCATTTTGCATAAATTTAAGAGGCAATTTATATGCTGGATTTAACGTTTGACCAACTTAATAACGCAAATTTCAAAACGTATGGTGGCAATCCCACGGTGCACAGGTTTGGTTTGTCGCCTATTGTTGCAGACCCAAGCGTACTCTCACCGTCCGATACTCACGACGGCAAGTGGCATATGTTTTGCCACACACTTTTCGGAGTTTACCGCTTTGACAGCGAAGACGGCGTAAAATGGGAAAAAATCTTCAAGGTGTTGAACCGCGCCATGCGCCCAAACGTCAATTTTGTGGACGGCGTGTATTATCTTTATTATGAAAGAGTGCAAGCACTGCCAAAAAAAGCCTTGTCTTTTGTGGGAGGCAAGTGGGAGTCAGAAATTTACCTCGCAACGTCTTCGGATTTGACATATTGGACTAAGCCCAAAGAAGTTGTGGGAGCAAGCCAAGATTATATGAACTACAAAAGCGGTCACTCGATTTCAAATCCTTTTTTGATTCAAATTGACGACGTGAACAGGTTGTATTTTTCGGCAGGTTTGACTTATATAAACGATTGCAAATTTTCCGAACCGACTTATATCTCGTGCGCGGAAAGCAAGTCGCTTACGGACGGTTTTTTGCCCTACGTACAACCAATTTTAAACCCCGATAAAAACAGCCCGTATTTAAATTTGTGTTGCGGATGCATCAAAGTGTATAGATTGAAAGATTGTTATATTGGCTTGCAAAACGGCATTTTTGAAGGGAAGGACGGAAAATCGCACAGCGCAATTATGCTGCTCAAATCCGATGACGGCTTAAATTTTGAATTTGTAAAGCCGCTTGTTGAGCCGAGCGTACAATCGGAATGCGGCAAATACAAAGACTGGATGTCGCAGTTTGTGTACGCTTGCTGCCTAAATTATTATGGTGGAAAATTATTCCTTTATTTTAACGCGCGCGACACGGCAAACGCATTTTTAGGCCGTGAGCATATTGGCATGACGATTGCAGATATTAAATAAAACGGGATAATCTTTATAAAAAAAGCAAATTATATAAGAGATATAAAGCAACAACAAGGAAAACAAAAAACTAAAATAAAAGCACCCGATGTCGGGTGCTTTTTTGTACCGTTTCTGTTTTGAACTTTATTTTTAAGACAAAGATAAAACGCCGATTGAAAATTTACTGTCAATTAAATTCTTGTCGTTTTGTCCTCGCCGATGCCTGTCATGCCGTCAACTATGTATTTTTTGCCGTTTTCGTCGGTGACGTAACCGTAAATCGTGCCGTAGGGCAGAGCATAATAAACGTCAACCACGCCAACGTGCACGGGCATATAAAACACCTTGTCGATTTTGAAGGTGACGTCCACGATGCCCAAACCTTTTTCATCTTTGACATACCATTCCTTTGCTTTCTTTTTGCCGTCTTTATGAGTGAACACAACGGGAGGCATAGGATACGATTCATTGTTTATCCAAATTACGTTTTCGTTGTAGTTTTCTTGATCGACAGATTGGTTCCTTGTCAAATTGAAAGCAAAGTATTTCTGCTCTCCGTCGATGTTGATTGTCCCCATTGTGGTAAGCCAGTCGTAGTGCGCTTTGAACGGATAAAACCCTTTGTGGTCGTCGATTATGCCGACAGACCGCTCGTTTGTTTTGTAAGTTTTTCCGTTGAGGGTGATTGTGCCCGTCGCCTTGAAAAAGTCCTTTTCGCTGTAAAGCGCGTTCCTGAAAGTGCCGTCTTTGTTTTTGGCAAGAGGCATAACTCCGTTAGCAAGAGGAGAAATGCGCTCAAAATTTACGTCGATTTCAAAACGCCCCGACTTGCCGCCTTCGGAACAGCCCTTTGCGGATGCCTTTCCGTTCATAAAGTCGTTGGAAATTTTATATTCGCTTTTTTTTGTTTTAAGGAAGCAAAAATCGTCCACGAGTTGGCTTGCTACTTTTGACTTTTTGACGGGAACCATGTTCTGCCAGCTGTAAATCTTTTTTTCGGCCTTGTCGTACCAAACGAAAATCGAAAAGCCCATAATCGAGCCCATGACGTATACTGCGCTAATCAGCGCGCCCTCGTCCATATTGACTTCAAAAGCCTCCCATTCCGTCAAACGGCTGCGCTTTAAAAAGTCAGGCATTTTGGAGCCGCAAGGTTTGTCGCATTCCAGCAGATTCAATTTTTTGAACGGACGGTCGAACGTGCCGAAATGCATCTTGCCGTTTTCGACGATAGCCGCGGGCGTGGGTGCAGGGTAGCGTTTGTCTGAAATTTTGTGTGCCATAATTATTCTCCCTCTTTTTATTGCAATCTGCCTTTAACGGCTTCGATCTTATTTTGACTTTTATTATGTTTTGCTTGGGTGCGAAAAAGAATTTCATTTGCCCTTATGATATACAATGGGCAGGTAAAACACCTTTTCATTTTATCACATTATTTGTCGTCGCAATGCTTTTCGTCATTATTCGACAAAATGATATTTTATCAGTCTTTTTCTGAAGGCGATTCTTCCGTTTTAGTTACGGGTGCGTCGGTTTCTTCGAGCGTTTTTGCGCTAGTTAAATCTTCCGCATTTTGGGTTGTTAGTGCTGTTTTTGAAAGAAAGCCTTTTTTGTACATAATTCGCGCAATTATCATAGTGAAGGCTGCGCTCACAGGTATGAGCACCGACGCGTAGCCGTATATGTTGAAAAACGGCGAAACAGCGACGAAAATTACTGCCATAAGCAATATCGGAGGCAGGGCTATCTTCCAGTTTTTGAACACAAAAACAATGCCCAGTGCGCCGAATAGTGCGGGAAGTACGTTGCTAAAAGCGGGGTTAAGCACAGGATTTGCCAACTGTTCCGAGAACGGAATCATAAGACAAACGCCGATTGCAATTATTAGAACAGTGACGATGGACGACACGGCGGTGGATATAATCGCCACGACCTCGCCTTCCTTGGTGCCGCTTTTAACGTTTGCGCCTTCCATACAGCTAAGTGCGCAAGGAACTTTGAGATTGGAAAGGTTGCCTGTGACAAATCCAAGATATCCGCCTGAAACCGCTCCGAGCATAGGTACGTAAGTGAAAACTTCAACGATGCCGGCAAGCCAGAAAATGGCGATGGTGCCCATGCAGGCGCCGATGTCGGCGATACTTGGCCAAGCGTCAAACAGAATTCCGCAAATGACGGGGTAGATCGACAAAATGATAACCGCCGCCACGCCCCATATTCTGCCGTAGATGTGATTTTGTTCTTCGTAGGTTTTGCCCTTTATGTCAAATTTTTTCATAGTGCACCTCCTACATTATCGCTTGAGTGATCGGAATGGCGAGGGCCATAGCCGTTATCATACTGACCGGCAGTGCAAAATCGCCAAGCCAACGCCACTTTGTCAATTTCAAAAGCACGCCGAATATAAGCGTAATAGCCGCTGAAATCAACATTACAAAAACGGGAACCCAGCCGATAGTGCCGGTGAAGACGTCTTTGAACACTGCGCCTAAGAAAACGCTTATCAGTCCGACAAACAGCGCGGTTGTCATAATTTCGCCCCAACTTCTGTCTTTTTCGCGGAATTTCAGCATACCGTTGTCGATTTTTTTTGCCAAAATGGGCACCAATATCAGCATCAAAAGCGCACCTATCGTCATCACAAAACCAACTGTGACGTATTGCTGAGCGTCAAATGGAACAGAAGAATCAAACGAATTTCCTACGCTTTCCGCGGCGGCTCCCGCTGCGGACGTTTCATAGGTCAAACTTCCGATGATACTGAGCCTTAACCACGGCAGGGCAAGTCCCAGTTTTTGAGAAAGTGCGACGACTCCGATAAAAATCGAAATCGCGGGTGCGATTGCAAAGGCTGCTGCGCGTGTAACCGTTCTCTTCAGCACAGCGGTGTCCATTCCTATTGATTTGCCTCTTTTCCAGGCGCGAATAAGAAAAAACACCGATTGAGCAATGACGAAAGCGATTATGCAAGCAACCACCACAAACAGTATCGGTGCGTTTGCATTAAAGTTCATAAATCTTTCTCCATAGTTAGCGCAAGATTTGCGCGTTCAATAAAGATAAGTTTAACATAGTGAGTGAAAATGTCAACGATTGCTTATAAAGGTTCAAACATCATTGATAACCGCTGAATATGATGAGCATTAGTGTTTTTAATAGTGGTTGCCAATTTTTTTAGCGGTGATATAATTGAAATGTAAAGAATTTGAGGTGAAACATGAAATACGTTTTTACAAATTGCAATCTAATTGACGGCACAAGAGAAATGAAAGTACAAAAGGACGTCTCGGTTTTTGTGATTGACGGCAAGATCGAGAAAATTATGACGGGCAAATGCCAAACCGAGGGTTACAAAAAGGTTGACTGCGGCGGCGGTTATCTGCTCCCCGGACTTATCAACCTGCACGCGCATCTTTTCGGCACGGGAAAACCAAGCAAAGCGCTAGGGGGCGGCGACACTCAAAAAAAACTCGTTGCGTTTATAAACACTCCTTTGGGGCATAAAGTCGTGGATATGCTCGTAAAAAGCAGTGTGAAATCCGCAGTTCTGTCGGGCACGACAACGGTGCGTTCCGTCGGCGATTTTGTATATTCGGACGTAAGAACTCGAGACAAAATCAACGCAGGCAAAGTTATCGGCCCAAGACTTTTGGTCAGCGGTCCTGCGATAACGGCAGTTGGGGGTCACGGCTACGGCACTTTTGCTATGTCGTCGGACGATGAGGACGGATTGCGCGCGCTTGTAAGAAAAAACGCCGAAAACAAGGTGGATTTCATAAAGACCTGTTCCACGGGCGGCGCTACAGATGCCAAACACGAGAACGAGCCTGCCGAAATGAAGATGACGCAATCTCAACTTGACGCAGTTGTGGACGAAGCGCACAAACTGGGATATAAGGTGGCTTCGCACACCGAAAGCCCGATGGGTGTCGAGTTTGATTTAAAAGCAGGCGTCGATACCGTTGAACACGGCGCGCCGGTGTCGGATGAAATCATAAAAATGTACAAAAAACAGGGTGCGGCATATGTGCTAACGCTTTCACCTGCGGTGCCGCTGTCCTTGCTTTCGCACGAGATAACCAAACTTAGCCCCGTGTCGGCAAGCGTTGCTAAAGTGGTCATGCAAAACATGATTGACGGCGCAAAACAGGCAATAAAAGAAGGTTTGCTATTTGGCGTCGGCACGGATTCCAGTTGTCCGTTTTCCACTCAATACAATATGTGGAGAGAACTTGCCTATCTTGTCAAATTTGTCGGCGTTGACAGCAAATTTGCTCTTTATACGGGCACTTTGGGCAATGCAAAGGTGCTGGGAATTGAAAAGGAAACAGGCAGTATAGAAGCGGGCAAGAGTGCGGATTTGATGCTTGTTGCAAACAATCCAATAGAAGATTTAAGCGCCCTTTCAATGCCGAAAAAAGTTATGGTCAGAGGAAAACTGATAAGCAATCCGAAAGTCAAAAAGAATGTTTATATTGAAGAGACTTTGGACAATTTGCTGAAAGCCTAGATCAAGGAACAACAAAATTTGCTGAAAGCATGTCTTTTGGAGTTCCGGTAGTCTCTGTAACAGTAG
>CAYJCS010000058.1:0-8476 GCA_964368715.1 uncultured Bacteroidaceae bacterium
ACAGCAAAAATTTTTGGTATTGCAAACGCAGCAAAATGATTCCCGAACTGTTGCCCGTCCGAAAAGCCAGCCTAGAATCGGTGCGTTACGCTGCCGACCGTATCGACGACAAAGTGAAATTTAGCGACGATGCATTGATAAAGATTTTGAACGTGCCGCGCGTATTTTTGCCAACCGTTTTGCGCTCTTGTGTGGATTGGGCAAAGAAAAATAACGTAGAATTGATAAACGCACAGCATATGGACGAGATAAACGACAAACGCTCCAAAGAAAAGAAAGGCTGAAAAGATTAAACAAAAGGGAGTAATCTAAAAACAAAATGTAAAATCCTATGGCTCATACACTGCTCAATACTCCCGTCTGCGCGTTCGCTTTCGGGGGTTTGAATTTGTAAAAGCGAGGTTTGCATTTGTTGAAACAGCAGCACCCTAAATATAACAATAATTATGTAAATTATTGCATGCCCTTTTGGGATTTGCTATCATATAAGAAATAATAAAAAGGAAGGATGAAATTTAATGAGAGTTGCAATTTACGGAGCAGGTTCGCTGGGAACGGTTCTCGGCGCGTATATAACTGCGGCAGGCGATAAAATAGAACTTATCAACCGAAACAAATCGCACGTTGCGGCACTTCAAAAAAACGGTGCTACGATTACGGGCAAGGCAAATTTCAACGTGAAAGTGGATGCTTACACTCCCGATAAGATGAGCGGCACCTATGACATCATCTTCCTGATGACAAAACAACTGGACAACAAAGCCGTTGTCACCATGCTTTCGGGATTTTTGGCAAAAGACGGCGTAATTTGCACAATGCAAAACGGGCTGCCTGAAAACAGCGTATCCGACATAATCGGCGAAAAACGTACGTACGGCTGCGCGATAGGCTGGGGCGCGCAAATGATATCTCCCGGTGTCAGCGAACTTACTTCCGAGGCCGACTCACTGGTGTTTGCTTTGGGCACTTTTGACGCTTCAATTCAAAATGATAAACACTTTAAAGAAACCGTACGCTTGCTGTCCCTTATGGGCAAAGTTGAAGTTCAAGATAACTTTATCGGCGTAAGATGGTCAAAACTGGTGGTCAACAGCGCGTTTAGCGGAATGAGCGCCGTACTAGGTTGCAGTTTCGGAGAGATAGCCGACAACAAAAAAGCGCGTTTGTGCGCTCAACGCATAATAAAAGAAATCATTGATTCCACCCGAAAGGGAGGCATAAAGATTGAGCCGATTCAAGGCAAAGACGTAGTTAAACTGCTTGACTATAACAACGCTTTCAAACGCAAAATTTCCTTCTTTATTATCCCTATCGCTATGAAAAAACATCGTCTAATACGCGCAAGTATGTTGCAAGATATTGAAAAAGGCAAGCCTTGCGAAGTTGAGGCAATCAACGGAGTCGTGAGCGATTACGGCCGCAAAGTCGGAGTGAAAACTCCCGTCAACGACACCGTTGTAAGGCTTATTCACGAAATCGAAGAGGGCAAACGCAAACCGTCATTTGACAATCTGTCGGCTTTTGACAGCGTATTGAAAAAGCAATAACGAAACTATGGAACTCAAAAAAGAACTATGGACAGAAGACGATATTCCTGAATTTCAAGCCTATTTGAAATCTTTTGGGAGGCCGGAAAAAGAAGCATGGGCGCAGAATATCATCAACACAAAAATGCCTACCCTTGCTATAACCACGCCCAATTTCAACGCAATAATCAAAGGCATTGCATCGGGCAACTTTATCTCATTTATAGATTTATGGATTTGGGAATATTATGAAAACACAACGGTTATCGGTTTTCTTTTGCCCAAAATCAAAGACTTTGAAGTCTACAAAAAATACCTAAGAAAATATGCGGAAAATGCCGACAACTGGGCAACTTGCGACCTACTCAAATTCAACGTAAACGATAAAAACAAGGCAGACTATTTTGCTTTGGCCAAAGAGTTTATAGGTTCGGACAAGCCGTTTAAAAGACGCATAGGCATTGATATTTTGTTCCCATTCATAACTGACGACAACTACATAGGCTCTATTTTTGAAATCTTGAACGGGTTTGAAGACGAAAAGGAATACTATGTCAATATGGTGAACGCTTGGCTTATTGCGGAATGCTTTGTAAAGCAGCGCGACAAGACCCTCGCATTTCTTGAAAGCGCCACTCTAAATCCTTTTACTGCAAACAAGGCCGTGTCAAAGTGCCGCGACAGTTTCCGAGTTTCTGCTGAAGACAAAGAAATGCTTTTGAAATTTAGAAAGAAGAGAGAAATTTAATATAGCTTTACAACTAAAGCATTACCAAAGTGTCGTTATCAAATTTATCAAATCCAATTAACTTTTATGAAGAGAAGGCTCCCCACAATGGTGAGCCTTTTTTAAACTTAAAATTATCTCAAATCGTTTTATACTTCGGGTTGTTCGTTTTCTACCGCTGTGAGTACGATTTTGCCTTCAAGGCCCAGCACGAAATCATCGTTTCTATAATCATAAGCCGCTTGGCCGTTAATCGCGCCGGTGGCTTTATATTCGCCTGTGAAAATGCCTAAGTCTAAACCGACCGCCGCATCGATGTTGCCGCTTAGATTGAGCTTATAATTGTCGCCGTCTTTCACCCCGACCACCTCGACTTTGATTGTTGCATCCACCGTTACTTCGTTGCCGCTTATGCCTGCGATGACGGTGATTTCCGCCCCGTACATGCCGTCCGATAGTTTGCCCAACTCAACTTTTACACTCGTCCCAACAATGCCCATTCCATCTGCACCGAAGTCAACAATGATATTGCCATCCTTTGTTACTTGTGCCGTGATGCTAATGTCTGACAGCATGCCGATGTTAATATCTAGTCCAAACACCATCCTTTGTTCGGCAGTGTTATAAGTCGCAGTTCCTTCAAAGGATATAACCGCAAATGCAGAAAGCACAAGTTTTGCGGTGTAATCATAGGAAGTTGTACCCTCTATGTCCACGCCGTCCGCGACGTTAAGATACAGGCTGAATTCGTTTGTCACCGTCTCAGACGTCTCTTCATCAATATAACTCAGTGTGATTTTATACTTGTTGCTAAACTCTTCGTTGTCCGAAGTGACTTCTTCAACGGTAATGCTGTTTTCATTTACAAAATAGATCGCACTTTGCACGCCGTTTTCAATAACGGGTTCTAAACTTTCCGACAGATTTGAAATTCCGACTCCTGCCGCAGCGGATAACGATGCGTCGATGCCGGGAGCCTCTATGGTAAAATTGATGCCGGCGTTTACGTCAATAACGCTGCCGCCTTCTTCTGCCGCCGGTGCCGCCGAGCCGCCGCCTCTTGCTCCGTAATAGGAAATTGCAACCGCTACCCCCGTGGCGAGAGTTTCGCTGTTCGACGGGATCGGTTCTTTCTCGTCGCCGCCGTCGTCTCTGTTACAACCTGCAAAGACAACCAAGGAAAGCGAAAAAGCAAGTATAAGGGCCAAAATCAAAATTGCTGCCTTTTTCATATCTTCTTCTCCTAATTTTTTTATGGCGATTTTTGCCTTGCTAGTCTATTGTAACTCATATTTTGCCAAAGTTTCAAGCGAATTTTTTTACTATTTTACTATAGCGTCTTTTAGCGCGTATTCCATTTTATAATATTTTTTGGTTGTTCATACACTTGTTTGTCGAATATAAAGTAATTTGACAATATTAGATGTAATAAAACGACATTATATTTTAGGATATTAGACACTCGCGCCCATTTGCACATTGACACGCGCGCGTGGCATTGTTATTATTTTAGTTGAGGGACGCTCGGCGCATACGCGCCCGTGAGCGAATAAAGGGAGGGTAATATGAGAGAACCCAAAGTGCTTGCCGTCGATTTCGGCACACAAAGCGTGAGAGCAATTATTTATGACAAAAAAGGGGACGAGCACGGAAAAGTCCAGCAAAGTTTTTCACCCTATTTTTCTCTTGCAAACGGTTGGGCAGAACAAAAACCCGAAACCTATTGGGACAATCTTTGCGTCGTATTAAAAAAACTGAACGATGATTTCCCTGATGAAATGTCTGACATCGCCGCAATCGGAGTGACAACCATACGCGACACGATAACTTTTATCGACAAGGATAAAAACGTGTTGCGCCCATTCCTCGTATGGCTTGACGAAAGGGAATGTTCCGTTATTGAAGAAGCAATCCCCGCCGATAAAAAACTTCTTTTCAAACTTGTGGGAATGTATGAAACGGTCTGTAATATAAGACGCGTCACAAAGATGAATTGGGTCAGAGAAAACGAACCCGAAGTTTGGAAAAACACTTTCAAGATAATCCAACTTTCCGGCTATATCACAATGATGTTGACCGACAAGGTATTAGATTCCGTGGCATCGCAAATCGGCCATATACCCTTTGATTACAAGGCTAAAACGTGGCAAAAATCCTCGCATTTATCAAAGTGCATAACTGACGCGAATGCCAAAATGATGATTGATATAATAAATCCTAAAGAGACTTTGGGCTATATCTCGGCCAATGCCGCCGCCGCAACCGGACTCAAAGAAGGTCTTCCGGTGATTGCGTGCGGTTCGGACAAAGGCTGCGAAACTTACGGCGCGGGGGTACTAGGCGACGGCAAGGCGTCTGTTAGCATGGGCACCACCGCCACCATCCAACTTACGACTTCGAAATATGTCGAACCTGAACCTTTTATGCCCGCCTACCCCGCCGTTCTAGACGGCAAGTGGAATCCCGAATTTGAGATAATGCGAGGCTGTTGGATGATTAGTTGGTTCAAGGAACAATTTGGTCAGCCCGAAGTTTTGCGCGCCGAAAAAGAGGGCGGCAAAGCCGAAAAATATCTTGACGAACTGCTTGACAAAGCGCCTGTGGGATGCGAAGGGCTTGTGCTTCAAGCATACTGGTCGCCTCCGGCAAAATCTCCCGAGGGCAAAGGTACTATCATAGGTTGGTCTGATGCACACACGCGTGCACACCTATATCGCGCTATCATCGAAGGCATTGGATTCGGACTCTACGAGGGACTTAGAAATATGTCCGCTAGAGCAAAACAGAACGTGAATGAAGTCATGATAAGCGGAGGCGGCTCATCCGACAAAGTCTGCCAGATTTTGGCGGATATTTTGGGCTTGCCGGTCAAAAAGACACAAACGTATGAAAACTGCGCGCTTGGAGCGGCTATGCTAGTATACCTTGGAATCGGCGTTTATAAATCGCCCGAAGAGGCGTTAAACGCAATGATGAGAGAAGGCAAAGTCTACACTCCCGATATGAAAAATCATCAGCAATATATGATTCTTTACCACACAGTCTACGAGCGCATATTTAGAAAAAACCGCAGAACATTTTTGAATATACGCTCATACAACCGCGCATATCCCACAAAAAGAGGTTGAGCGACAACAAAATTCGGCCGATGTACGGTTATCCGCTACCTAAAAAATATTGACCGTTGACGCGTATAAGCAACTAAAATAGAATTATTTTCACAAGATACTTATTGGTCTAAAAGGAGCGACTATGTCCAAAAATAACACCTATCCCAAGGTTTCGTGGAGAACGTTCGATGACCCTATCGCAGGGCACGCAAGGATTTACAAAGACAATCCACAGTATAATTGGTATACGGAGGAAAGCCCAAAGGGTTCCTACCGTTCCGTTTTCAAGTGGTCAAACCCCAAAGAATACAAAATTCCCAGCGAGGGAATGTTTAAATACCTCAAAGAAAAACTTAATTTTGACGAAAACTTTCTCAATGACCACGTCAATTTCGGTTTGGACAAGGTGGAGTATAAGCACGTTAGCAAACTGACGAAGGAAGAAGAGGAATATCTTTTATCCGCTGTCGGCGGCGACGGCACCACGGATAACTATGAGCGCCTGTTTTCCGCCTACGGCAAAACCCTTATCGACATAATGCGCCTCAGAGAAAAGCACGTCGACAAAGTGCCAGACCTTGTGCTTTATCCTTCGACAAAGGAGCAGATTGAAAAAATCGTAGCCTATTGTAACGACAAAAAAATCGCTATTTATATCTACAGCGGCGGCTCTTCCGTGACGTTTGGCACCGAACCGTTTGTTGACCGTTGCATAACGCTCAACTTGGGCAAAAATTTCAACAAAATAATCGGTTTCAACTATGAAAACCAAACGGTAACCGTGCAACCGGGCATTTTTGGCACCGCACTTGAAACTTATCTTAACAATCCCGACAACTTCAAAACCGGACACGCCTACACTTGCGGGCACTTCCCTCAATCGTTTGAAAGAAGCACCGTCGGCGGCTGGGTTGTAACGCGAGGCGCGGGACAAAACTCGGCGTATTACGGCAAAATCGAAGACATCGTGCTCTATCAAGAATACGTCACTCCCGTTGGCACATTTGTGACAGAGCGCGCACCTAAGAAAGCAACAGGCCCCGACATCGACCAAATTATGATTGGCGGAGAGGGCGCGTACGGAATTCTCACCGAAGTCACGCTGAAGTGTTGCAAACTTAGCCATGTACACAAAAAATTCGCGTTCTTCTTCAAAAACTGGGATGACGGAATGAATTGCATGCGCGAAGTTATGCAGTCCGAGGCAGGAATTCCCTCGATTTTCCGCATATCCGACGGGGAAGAAACAGACCTCGCAATGAATATGTACGGTTTTAAAGGCACCGTTCTTGAAAAACTTCTCAACGCAAAAGGCTTTTTCTTCGGAGAAATGACGTTTATGGTAGGTTTTTGCGACGGAGCGGAATCATATCAGAAGATGACTCTGAAAACCGTACACAAATACGCAAAAAAATGGGGAGCTTTTAACCTTGGACCTCTTGCCGGCTACACGGTAGATTTGTGGTCCAAAGGTCGTTTTTCCGATCCGTATCTGCGCGACAACTGGCAAGACTTCGGCATAATTATCGACACGCTTGAATGTGCCGTCAACTGGGACAATATGGACAAAGTGCACGACTACGTCAGAAAGTTTATCAAATCATACCCCGAAGTCGTCTGCACCTGCCACATATCTCACCCATATACACAGGGTGCAAACCTCTACTTTATCTGGATGCAAAAATATCAAGGTCTTGAACAGTTCCGCGAGTTCCACAGCGGAGTTTTGCAAGCGATATTGGAGAGCGGCGCATCCGTCTCCCACCACCACGGCATTGGCAAATTGTTCGCAAAATATAATGCCGAAGCACTGGGCAAAACACAGATGGATATACTCCGCGCGCTGAAGCGTCACTTTGACCCCAACAATATTATGAATCCCGGCGGAACGCTGTACCTTGACAAATAAATTCCGTTAGGTATGTGTTCATTTCAAACAAATTAGCCTTATTAAGAATAATATGGCAGAAAAAGTCAGATAAAAATTTCAGACGTTAGGCAAAATAGACAGAGAAAATTCTCAAAAAATACAAAGGTTCAAAATTAAAAAGCGCCGTTTCCTCGGCGCTTGTTTAATAGCAATATTTGAATTTGGACTTTGCTCTTTAGATTTTATTATGGCTTAATTTTCAATTTTTGCTTTCGCTTCACAGTATTCGCATCGATAAATATTATTTGCGGGATTTCTTAGGGTAAACATTTGCTTCAAATCGGTTTCGGTGGCTGTTACGCACTTTGGATTGTCGCAAACAAAGCGGTTGCTGATTATATTCTTTTTTGGACTCCCAACGCATCCGTTTTCCGCGTCGGACAAAAATTTCAAAATCAGTGCCATACGCATAAATTTGCCGTTTTTCACTTGTTTGAAATAACAAGCGCGCAGATCGTCGTCTACGTCAACGTTTATTTCCTTTACGCGCGGCAGAGGGTGTAATACGCTCATATCTTCCTTTGCTGATTTCATTTTTTCGGCATTTAGAACATAGCAGTTTTTCAGCCTTTCATACTCGTCCATATCGGTAAATCGCTCGCGCTGTATTCTTGTCATATACAATACGTCAAGTTTTGATATACAATCCTCAATGTTTGTGCAAGTTGTCCATTCTGCGCCGCGAGGCTCTAAAATTTCATACTTGACGTAGTTGGGAATTCCTAGTTCCGGCGGTGATATCATAACAAAGTTGTTGCCTTCATAGCGCGACAGTGCATTTATTAGCGAATGTACCGTCCTGCCGTATTTGAGGTCTCCGCAAATGCCGACTGTCAGATGGTCCAACCTGCCGTTGCAGTTTTTTATTGTCAGCAAATCGGCAAGCGTTTGCGTTGGGTGACAATGGCCTCCGTCGCCCGCGTTGATAACGGGAACTATGCTACGTTGGCTTGCCGCCATTGCAGCTCCTTCAAGAGGGTGCCTCATCGCGATTATATCCGCATATTCCCCCACGGTGCGTATCGTGTCCATAACGCTTTCGCCTTTGGTTGTACTCGATGCCGAAGCTGAAGAAAACCCGATAACCGAACCGCCAAGTTCAAGCATAGCCGCTTCAAAACTAAGCCTTGTTCTCGTTGACGGCTCAAAAAACAGCGTGGCAATCTTTTTCCCGTCCAACGCG
>CAYJCS010000059.1:0-8434 GCA_964368715.1 uncultured Bacteroidaceae bacterium
TTATAAAAAGTTTCCCCTGCACCCCTTCAAAAATTTTTATTAAACAAAAAGCACTTTCGCAAGTGCTTTTTTCTTTTTAAATTTGTCGCTGTCTGTGTGATATTACAAATATCAAAATCTAATTTGAAATTAAAACTAGGTATTGTCTAAAAAAAACAATTGGAAATACCATTCATCAAATAGCGATTGCATACCGCGATATTTGGATGGATAACGAGAAAGGCACCATCAAAACGGACTATATATTTAAATTAAACCAACAAAAAGTATTTTAATCAAGTAAAACCGCGATATTTTGATGTAGCAAACAAATAATTTGGAATTAAAACTCGATATTTGGATGTCAGACAAGGAAACAAAAATCCCCTAGACAGGAGCGTACTTTGTCGTACGTGACTGTTTAGGGGATTTGCAGT
The DNA here is from genome assembly GCA_964368715.1 of uncultured Bacteroidaceae bacterium. Lineage (GTDB taxonomy): Bacteria > Bacillota > Clostridia > Christensenellales > CAG-917 > RGIG4097. The sequence goes on from CAYJCS010000059.1 coordinate 417, forward strand.
TGACGCAGTATCACGCCAAATAGCGAATTTTAAAACAAATTATAACCCGCCTCGAAGCAGGCTTGGTTAGAAGAGATAAATTGCGGTTTAGCGGTAAATACCTTGGCGATTGTGTTCATCATCACTTCTTTGTCAAACACGCCGGAAAGTTTTATGTAGGCGCCGAGCACAACAAGGTTTGAAGCTTTATCGTTGCCAACTTCGTGCGCGACCTTGTTTGCGTCCACGTAGTAAGCCTTGGCGTCGGGATTGGCACATTTGTCGGAAATAAGCGAACTGTTGATAAGCACAATACCGCCCTTTTTTACCGACATTTGAAACTTGTCCAAAGAGGGCTTATTCATTGCGATAAGGCAGTCGGGCACAGCGATAATCGGGGATGCAACGGGTTTTACCGCGTCGATAACGACGGAGCAGTTTGCCGTGCCTCCTCTCATTTCGGGGCCGTAGCTGGGCAGCCAGGTTGCGTATTGGTTTTCATACATTGCGGCGTAGGCAAGCATTTGTCCAAGCGACAGCACGCCTTGTCCGCCGAATCCTGCAACTATGATTTTTTCCATACTAAACCTCCTTGAATACGCCCAAAGGATATTGAGCGGTCATCTCGTTTTTGACATAGTCGAGAGCCTTTTCGGGGCTGAGGTGCCAGTTCGTGGGGCAAGTTGAAAGCAATTCCACAAAGGAGAAACCTTTGCCTTCCATCTGGTTTTTGAACGCCTGAACAATAGCCTTTTTCGCTTTTTTGATGTTTGGCACGTCGGCAAGCGAGCAGCGGGCGATATAACTGGGTCCGTCCAATGTTGCAAGCATTTCGCTGACTCTTATCGGATTTCCGTTGACTTTGGGGTCACGACCGCCCACACACGTTGTGGCTTTTTGACCAAGGAGCGTGGTAGGAGCCATTTGACCGCCGGTCATTCCGTATATTGCGTTGTTGATAAAAATGACGGTTATGTTCATTCCGCGGGTTGCGGCGTGAATAATTTCCGCCATGCCGATAGAAGCCAAATCTCCGTCGCCTTGATAGGCAAACACGATGTTGTCAGGGTTTGTGAGTTTGATACCCGTTGCCACCGCCGGCGCTCTGCCGTGAGAAGCCTCCTGCATATCGCAGTTGAAATATTTGTACGCAAAAACCGCGCATCCGACGGGAGCGACGCCCACGCATTTGCCTTTGAGTCCCAGTTCGTCCAGCGCTTCCGCAACCAAACGATGCGCTATGCCGTGGGTGCATCCGGGGCAATAGTGCAAAGGAGTGTCCGTCAGCATTGACGTTTTTTCAAATACGGTACTCATATTATTTGACCTCCTTTTTGACAAATTCCACAATATCTTCGGGAGTCATGACGTTACCGCCGCTTCTTCCAAAGAATTTGACGGGCTTTTTGCCCTCAACGTACAGTTTGATGTCTTCTACGTACTGCCCCATTGACAGTTCTACCGCCACGATTTCTTTAACCTTTTGGTCGTTTGCGGTCTTTTTGATGGTGTCAATCGGGAAAGGATAGAGCGTGATAGGACGGATAAGCCCTGCCTTCACTCCGTTTTCGCGCAAGATGTCAACAGCACTCTTTGCAATACGCGCGACGGTGCCGTATGCGGTCAAAACGATTTCAGCGTCTTCGGTCAAATATTCTTCGACCATCGTTTCGTTTTTGCACATCTCGTCGTACACTTTTTGCAGTTTGTGGTTCATTTCTTCAAGTACGTCCGGCTCTATGTAGAGTGAGTTGACAACGCGGCGGTTTTCACCGTAACCCGTGCCGTCGGTCGCCCATTCCTTTTTGGGGAATGTAGCAGGATCGCGCATTTCCGGAAGTGTGACCGCTTCCATAATCTGTCCTAGCATGCCGTCGCCGAGTATCATAACGGGCAAGCGGTATTTATCCGCTTTGTCAAAAGCGGTGTAGAGCAAATCGACGCATTCTTGCACGGAGTTGGGCCCGTAGACAAGCATTTTATAGTCGCCGTGTCCGCCGCCTTTTACAGCCTGGAAATAGTCGCCTTGTGAAGGTTGGATTCCGCCAAGTCCGGGTCCGGAGCGCACCATATTTATGACAACGCAAGGCAGTTCCGCGCCGCAGATATAGGATATGCCCTCTTGTTTTAACGAAATGCCGGGGCTTGACGAAGAAGTCATTGCGCGGCCGCCTGCGCCTGCAGAACCGTACACCATATTGATTGCCGCAATTTCGCTTTCGGCTTGAATAAAGTGTCCTCCGACCTGCGGCAAACGCCAGCTCATATATTCGGGGATTTCGTTTTGGGGAGTGATAGGATAACCGGCATAAAAGCGGCAGCCACCGCGTATTGCGGCTTCTGCGATTGCTTCGTTGCCTTTCATAAGTTTACGTTCAGCCATAGTTATTTCTCCACCTTGATTGCACAGTCGGGGCACATCGTGGCGCAGAAAGCGCAACCTATGCACGCAGACGGATCGAGTTCGGTAACCACAAAATAGCCTTTTGCGTTACTCTCGGTTTTCGACACGGCAAGAATATGTTTGGGACAGGCTGTAACGCACAGTCCGCAACCCTTGCAAGTGTCTTTAAAAATTGTCAGTTTTGCCATATTTCACCTCATTATAATATTTTAGTGCACCAAGACTCTTGATGCACTAAACGGTGTTGCTATTAGATTTGCATCAAAAACTATTCGTCGCTGCCGGCAATAATCTTGTTAAATTGTTCTAGTAGTAGTGCGAATTGCGCGTCTTCTGCCGAATTTTCTGCCGCAGCGGGAGCGGGTGCGGGTGCAGGAGCGGGAGCAGGAGCCGCTACCGGTGCCGCAACAGGTGCGGGTGCCGCTTTCTTCACTGCCGCTTTCTTGATAACTTCGGGTGCCGCAACTTTCTTGTAGCCGCTTTCGAGCACTTTGGAGATTGTAGCAGTTGAATCCAAAGTTATGACTTTGTTGCAAAGAGCACTGTTTTTGTCAGGCTCAACAACGCCTGCCACAACGTCTTTTCCGTATGCTTTTAGGTAAGCAATGAGCGGAGTGATGTCGCCGTTTCCATAGATAAGGAAAAATCCGTCGATGTTGGGGAATTGTGCCAAACGGCTTGCGTCGATAACTTGACGAAGGTCGAGTTTGCCTTTTCTCTTTCTGGGAAGAGCACTTAGAGCGTCATAACCGTTTTCCTGAATGAATTCGCCGTAATCCTTAGTGCGCTTTGCGGAATATCCGTAGAACTTGCATCCTGCGATCTCACCTATGCGTGACAACTCTTCAAGAGCTGCTGCAAAAGCGCTGAAAGGCACTCTCACACTTTCAATGTCAGCAAGAACCACGTACTTTTTCATTGATGCCATAATCTTCTCCTTGTGTTGCGGAAAACCGCATAGTTATGGTTTATTTTATTGTTCTTATTTATCTTATTATAACAGACGGCTTTTGTCCATACTTTTTTTCCTCTCTACCGAAATAATAGAGCCATTGTTGAACGAATCCGGAATAATTTCCGTATTTTTTTACAAGCAGTCCGGACAACTTGTTGGCATCGACTTTTGGATACTCATTTGAAAAGATTTTAAGTATCCAAGTGTCCACGGGGAATACGTCGTAGCGCGCGTAACCGAAAAGCAATATGCAGTCTGCAACCTTTCTGCCAACACCGTGCAGTTTTATGAGTTCTCCACGTAAATCGTCGGTTTTTAGAGTGTCCCAACCCGACATATCGGTTTCAAGCAGAGTCTTTGCCGTTTTTACAAGGTATTCGGCACGGTATCCTGCGCCGACAGAGTGAAAAAACTCCTGTCCCGCACAACTTATGGCATCGACAGTCGGAAAGGCGTGATAGCCTCCTTTGTCTTCACCCAACGCATCACAAACGCGCTCGATGATTGACTTTATGCGCGGTATATTGTTGTTTTGAGAAATGAGGAAAGAAAAGATTGTTTCAAAGGGGTTTTGTTTCAGCAAATGAATGCCCTTTCCAAACTCGATTGCCGACGAAATCAAGCCTTTATCCTGCGTTTTCATCTGTATTATATCATAATTAGTGTCAAAATCAAGATAATTTTGAAAATATGCTGCGTCTGTGCAATCAAAATAATATGCACCGTTTTTTTCTTCAATAAACGCACGTTCACCCCAAGCGTATAGCAGCCATTTTCCCTTTTCGATTTCTTTGTAGCGAAAAACCTGCCCGCTGTCGAGGGTTTGTCTTAAATCAAATGTGGGAGTTTTTTCAATTATCAATTCCATCTAATAATCTTTTTTGAGTACGAACAGATGATAACAAAAAACCGCAGACCGAAACGTACTTGGTACGTGGGTTGCGGTTTAATTTCTAACGCAGTTTGGCATAGCGGATTAACGCTTTGTTTGCCTATTCGGCGTAAACCGAAACCTGCTTACCATCTTTTCCTTTACGCTCAAATTTCACGACTCCGTCGGTGAGGGCAAACAGCGTGTCGTCTTTGCCGATACCAACGTTGTTACCGGGATGGAACTTTGTTCCTCTTTGACGAACGAGTATATTGCCTGCGAGAACGAATTGACCGTCTGCGCGCTTGGGACCGAGTCTTTTTGCTGCGCTCTCACGACCGTTGTCGGATGAGCCGCCGCCTTTTTTATGAGCGAATAATTGAATGTTGATAAACATATTATTCTACCTCCAAAGTAATGTAGTCCGAAAATTGTTCATAGAGGTCGGACGCCCCCAGGTACGCTGTTTTCAAAATTATGTCGGCGTCGTGCGCCTGTGAGGGAGTGATTTTATCGGGCAAAGCGGCTTTGAGATATCCTCTCTTTTCGTCGGTTTCGTATGTCACTGCGATTCCGACAATTTGCATAAGCCCAAGTACTGCCGTCTGTATGACGCTTGACAGTGCCGCGCAAACGATATCCATGCCTTCTACGGAATAATCGGTGTGTCCGATACATTCCACCGCGACAAATTTATCGCCTTTTTTTGAAAACTTTACTTGCGTCATGATTTGATTAACCTTTGATTGAGGTTATCTTCAGTTCTGTATAGGGCTGACGATGACCTTGACGCTTCCTGATCTGCTTCTTGGCTTTGTAGTGAACGACGAGTATTTTGGGGAACTTGTCTTGTCTTGAAACAGTTGCTTCGACTTTGCTCTTTGCACAGTCTGCGCCTGCCTTGACTTTTCCTTCGTCGTCGACGACCATCAGCACTTTAAGTTGGACTTTGGCGCCGACCTCGGCATCGATTTTCTCGACCTTAACCAGCATTTCCTTTTCCACCTTGTACTGTTTGCCGCCACATTCTACGATTGCGTACATTGTTTTACCTCCTCTAACCAGTCTCGCCGTCGCGGTCGTCCCAAAGGACAGTTGCACCGTTTCCGAGCGGCTCGACGATTAATGTAACAAATTTCATAGTAACTGTCAAACGTTTTGACTATTTTAACTTATAATATATATAGATAAAGTCCGCGCGCAAAAAAACTCTTTCAAAAAATCCGCAAGTGCAGTGAATATGAAAAACCCTCTTAACATAGTTGAATTCGACCAAATCAAGGGATGAGAACTAATCCATATGAATTTAGCTTATTGAATATATTTTTATCTTTATATTCAAATTGTTTTGCACTCATTCAATTTTCAGCATTCTATATCCGACGCCTATGTGTGTTTGAATATATTGGGGCGAATCTTTGTCGCGTTCGATTTTTTTTCGAAGCGTTGCCATAAATACTCTAAGCGACGCCTCGTTATTTTTCCATGCGGCACCCCATATCGTTTGCGTTATATATGTATGCGTCAAAACTTTCCCAAGGTTTTGGCAAAGCAGGCACAACAATTTATACTCGTAGGGAGTCAAATGCAATTCTTCACCGGAAAGATATGCGCAACCTGCCGCAAAATCCACCTTTATTTCGCCGTTAATGAAAACAGATGCGCCTGCAACGGAATTTTGCAATGCTGATAATCTTCTTTGTATAACGCGCAGTCTTGCAAGAAGTTCTTCAACCGAAAAAGGCTTTGTGAGATAATCGTCCGCGCCTGCGTCAAGTGCTTCGATTTTATCGCGGTCTTCGCTTCTTGCGCTGATTACGATAATGGGCATTGCAGACCATGTGCGGATTTTTTTTATTATTTCGACCCCATCGGTATCGGGCAGTCCCAAATCCAAAAAAACAATGTCGGGGTTATGAGAAGACGCTTGCATAATAGCATCTTCCCCTGTGGCGGCAGTCAAATATCTGTATTCGTGCGCCTTAAGCGTGGTTGATATAAGATTGCGGATAGGAGCGTCGTCTTCAACGACCAGTATTAAAATATTATTCATTTATGTTCACCTCTCCGACGGGTAGCGTAAATGTGAATATCGCTCCGCTTGGAGTATTGTCCGAAAGCGTAATTTTGCCACCGTGTGCGGCAATTATCGATTTGCATAGCGCAAGCCCCAACCCGAGGCTCCTTTTACTGTCGGAAATTTGATTTTTCCCTGTATAAAACATATCGAAAACCATCGGCTTTATATCGTCAGAAATACCCGGCCCGTTATCGATTACGCTCACGAATGCCATATTATCTTTCCTTCCGGAAAGCAATTTGATTTTTGAATGCGGAGAAGTATATTTCACTGCATTGTCAATAAGATTTATTAATACCTGCACAATTAAGCGTGCGTCAACATTGACGCAAAGCAGGTCGTCGCCGTTCTCCACCGAAATTTCGTATTCGCTGATTTTCCTGTCGACGTGCTTCAATGCTTCAGCAATAATATCGGCAAGCAACTCCGGACACATTGTGATATTCATTTTGTCTTGTTCTAGTCGAGTAATGGATAGCAGATTTTCCACAAGTCCGATCAACCACATAGAATCGTCATAGATGTCGCTGTAAATTTGTTGTCTGGTGCGCGCATCAAAGATTTCCTCGTTGTTCATTAAATTGGTGACATTTCCGGAAATAGAAGTCAACGGAGTACGCAAATCGTGAGAAATCATTCTCAATAGATTGGCTCGAAGTTGTTCGTTTTTTGCTTCAATAGCCGACAATTCCTTTTCTTTTGCATTACATATATTTTCCAGAGCAAGCGCACATTCCCCGGTAATTGATTGCAGAATGCTACTTTCGAAAGCGCCGATGGAGTTCTCCTTGTCGGATATACCGATAATTCCATAAACTTTACCACTAGATGCAATCGGAAGAAAATTCCAATCGATATTCGGTTTCTTATCGCTTATCACACTTGAACTTTGTTTGTTCTCATACACCCAATCCACAATTTCTTGCACATTATCAGGCATAACTGCATTAGTTTCGTTCGATACGCAATGCAAAAGCGGCTTTGAATGGATATCCTTACCCTTTGTATAAAATACAATGTTGCAATCCAGTAGCTTCTTAAGCTGTTTGGCAGTCACATCAAAAATTTCGTCTTCCGTTTTCGCTTTTTGCAGGAGTTTATTCGCGTCAAAAAGTATTTTTGTCCTGTAAGCTACCTGTGAGGAATGTTTGGCAAGTTCCTTCATTTTTGAGGCTAAGCTTCCGGTTATAAGCGAGGCTATCAGCATAATTGCGAAAGTAATCAGATAACCTTTGTCGTATGCAAGCAGAGAGAATCTGGGTTCAATAAAGAAAAAGTTAAACAACAGCACACTTGCAACTGCAGAAAAGCCCCAACATATGATATTTTCTGAAGCAACGGAAGTTATAAGCACTCCAAGTATATACACTATGATTATGTTCGCTTCCGAATAACCCAATTCCAAAAACAAGAAGCATATCGCGGAAGCAACTGCAAGCATAGAAAATGTTATAAATATGTCCTTAAAAGTCGGAACAAGTTTCCTTTTAATTTTTATTTTTTCTTTAAGTTCGATCAATTCCGAGTTTCCGTCAGGAATTATGTGGATGTCAATATTTGGAATTATTGAAATCAGTCTATCCGCAAGCGTAGGCTTTTTAAAGATTTTGTGTCTCATTGCGCTTCGTCCGATAACAATTTTCGTTACGCCTGAAAGTTTTGCATATTCTGCCAATTGAAAAGCAACGTCGTCGCCGTATATTGTTGAAACGGATGCCCCGAGTTTTTC
>CAYJCS010000060.1:0-4766 GCA_964368715.1 uncultured Bacteroidaceae bacterium
TGTGTGTGTTTTCCTTGGCGGGTTGCAGCGTTACGGAAAACACTTTCGTTTTCGGCACCTTTTTGGACCTTTGCATAAAGGGCGGCACTTCGCCGTCAAAAACGTCGGACGCAATTCAAAATTTTATTGCAAGTTTGGAGCCGGTTATATCGCCGACCGTTGGAGGTAGCGACCTAAATAAAATCAACGCCGCCGAAGAAGGTGTCGCTGTTGTATGCTCAGACACAACGATGGAAATACTTGAGGTGTGTCAAAAAGTTTTTGAAAAGAGCGACGGTGCGTTTGACCCATCCGTATATCCTCTTGTAAGACTATGGCGCTTCAGTGGGGATTTGTTCTCTCTTGCAGGAACAGAAAATGCGCCTCCCAGCGACGCCGAAATTGAAGCCGAAAAATCCAAGGTTGGCTTGCTAAATGCTTTCAGCATTGATTACGAAAACAATACCGTTACAAAAAAAGCAGGCTACTTGGGTGCAATGCTTGATTTTGGCGGCGTGGCAAAGGGATATGCCGCAGATAAGGCACTTGATTTGGTGAGTGAAAAGCAAACTGCACTTTTAAACCTCGGTGGAAATATATGTGCCGCAAACTCTGATTATAAGATAGGCATAGGCAATCCAAGAGAAAGTGCCAGCGCATATTTCGGCAGTTTTACTCTCCGCGCAGGAGAGTGCATTTCAACGGGCGGAGACTATGAAAGATATTACGTTTATGAAGGCATCCGCTACCACCATATAATTGATAGTACAACCGGCAAACCGTCAAACAGAGGTTTGATTTCGGTGAGCGTAATCGGCTGTGACGGCGCACTTGTGGATGCAGTATCCACTGCGGTTATGGTTCTCGGAAAAGAGAAAGGCACTCGGTTACTGAATGAATTTTCGCTTAAAGCAGTGCTTATTGATGAAGGATTAAACTATACGGTGATTGGTGATTTGGATTTTATCAAAGCGTAGAAACAGCGGTTAATAATACAAAACCGAAATATAAAGTGTCACTATGAGAAAATGCAAAGGCAAAAATTTTTTTGAATCGTTTAAAGGAATTTTAAAAAAAGGTGACCTTATTCTTGTCGCCATTTTGATTGTTGCCGTTGCACTGACAATTTGGATAGCCACAAAAGACAGCGGAAACGTGGCAGAAATTTACATTGACGGAAAGTTGTCATATTCTCTGGATTTGGACAAAGACACCGCAATCGACGTTCTCGACGGAGAAATGACTGTTGTTGTAAAGAACGGAGAAATTTTTGTTTATGAGAGCGACTGTAACGAACAGATTTGCGTTCACAGCGCACCTATATCAAAAGAGGGCGGTATGATTGTTTGTCTGCCCAATAAGGTCGTAATCAAAGTTACGTCAAGGGAGGTCGACGCAATATCATGACAGCCTCTCCAAATAAAAAACGTTTCAATTACGATTCCAAAAAACTTGCGCTGAGCGGCATTTTGCTTGCGTTTGCTCTTATTATATCGCTGCTTGAAAATATGTTGCCGCCGATTATCCCCGCGTTGCCGTATGCAAAAATCGGTTTGAGCAATATCGTCCTTTTGGCTTGTTTCTTGCTTGTCGGGGTGTGGGAAGGCTATGTCGTACTTCTGCTTAAATGCCTTTTAGCCGCCGTTTTTTCCGGCAATTTGTCAATGATGATATGGTCGTTGCCGTCAGCACTTGTTGCTTATACCGCAATGGTTCTGCTCTTTAAAACAAGGTTATTCAGCATTACGGGGCTCAGTATGGCTGGCGGTATGCTCCACAACTTTACGCAAATTCTTGTGGCAACGCTTGTTGTGGGGAAATCTGTGTTTGCGTATCTGCCGTATATGCTTCTTGCAGGGGGTCTAGCAGGGCTTGCTACGGGCATAATTTGCCACTTCTTGCTTAAAGCGGTGAATTTAAAACTCGCCGGAAAGCGCAATTATAATGAAGATTTGCAGAGTGCGGAAACTGTCGCAGACGAACTACAATTTCCTTTTAAAGACGCGGAAAACTCCGACGGCGATACAGGAAATAATGCTTACGGCACTGAAAATATTGACGTTGCGGATAAATCCACAGAACATACGAAAAATTTTGACGGCGAAATAAATGATAGTGACGCCGGCGATATCGACGAAAAATAAGTCGTCAGTTACGGCATATTAAGCAGCGACAAATAGTGAGGAAAATTATGAAAAGAAACGGTATGTGCCCGATATGTTTTGTCAAACAGTTGTTCACACGACCTAAAGAGGTGAGCAACCTTTACGACAGCGCAAAGTATGACAACGGCGTTGCCCTCACTCCGCCTATGGGTTGGAGCAGTTGGAATACATTTAGAAACACTATCGACGAGAACTTGATATACGACACAGCAGTTGCGATGAAAGAAAAGGGACTTGCCGACGCGGGTTATAAATACGTCAATTTGGACGATTGTTGGCACTCAAATCAGCACGACGCAGACGGGAAACTGCAAGGCGATTTTACTGCGTTTCACAGTGGGATTCCTGCGCTTGTCAAAAAAATCAATGCCTTAGGGCTTAAAGTTGGCATATATTCTTCTAACGGCTCGCTGACTTGTGAGGATTTGCCCGCCAGTCAAAACAGGGAAGCGGTTGACGCTCTGACGTTTGCAAGATGGGGAATCGAATATTTCAAATATGATTTCTGCCACAATACGCCGCTCTCAAAATACGCTCCTCTAATTTACGGCATATCCTTGTCAAAGGACGGCAAAGGCGGCGAAATAATTCCTTGTTGCGAAGCAAAACTTAGCGGACTGGCAAGGTTTATGAACGACAAACACGTGATAGGCGGCAAGCACGTTTCCGGTTTGGACCGTAACGTAGGCGCTGTTACTTTCGAAGTGAACGCGGAAGAGGACGGCGAACACATTCTCACTGTGCATATCAGCAAAAAGGGTCACTATTTCAAAACTCTTGTTGCGGAAATCAACGGCAAAGTTTGCGATTATATCGAATTTCCTCCGCAAAAACATTTCAACTACACAGCGAAATTCCAAGTCAAAGTTGGTCTCAAAAAAGGCGAAAATATCATAAGGCTGTTCAACCCGGTATCTAACCGCGCGGACAGCGCAATGCTGCAATACCGGCATATGGGGGAAATGCTTAAAGAGGGCGCAGCGCAAGCGGCGAAAGAAGAGGGCAGAGAAATTAAACCTATCGTATACTCCATCTGTGAATGGGGCAGAAACCGCCCTGCAAAATGGGGCGCAAGCGCAGGGAATCTTTGGCGCACGACGCCCGATATCCGTCCTTGGTGGTGGTGGATGATTGGCTGTCAGTACGGCGTCACAGTTAAACTCTACAAGAATGCAACAATTGGCGGTTGGAACGATCCCGATATGCTCGAGGTGGGAAACGGAAAACTCACTTATGACGAAAACGTTTCGCATTTCAGCCTATGGTGCATGATGGCGTCTCCGCTCATTTTGGGGAACGATTTAAGAACCATGCCCAGTAACGTGCTTGACATTGTCACAAACTGCAATTTGATTTCAATCGACCAAGATGCTTTGGGCAAGCAGGCCAAAAGACTTATTAAGGGCAGAGTGGACGTGCTTGCAAGACCGCTTTTTGACGGTGGCGTTGCGCTTTGCATCTTCAACAAGAGCGGCAGAGAGAGAAAGTGCCGATACAATTTGAAAGGACTTGTGGCAGACAGTTATATCGGATTGAAAAATTGCGCTCAATACACCGCCGTAGACCAGTGGCTTGACACCGAAGAATCCATTGACGGCATTATAAACGCAACAGTACCTCGCCACGGAGTGAAAGTTTACAAAATTTACGCCAAACAGGATTTAAGCCGACTTACCTATAGAATAGAAATTCCATTGCATAAGCGATGCGAGCAAAAAGCCAAATAAAAAAAGCGCAACCGGATTGTGGTTGCGCTTTAATTTTGTCCTCGATTTATTCAAAAATATTGTAATCTTACTTTTAGTTATAGCCTAAAAATTTGGTGATAGGAACTATGAACATAAGCATCACTATTCCCGCAAAGAAGGCTATAATTCCAAGCAAAAACACCAAACGCGCCAAGAACTTGTTTGTGTTAGCCCCCGCCACACCCAAAACTATACTTACAAATCCGACGATAGCCGCCGTAATATTCAACGGCTTTGCAACTTCGATGAGTGACTTATCGCCGCTTAGTGCCGCCCAACCCGGAACAAACAGCATAAGAAGAGGAGTTATCGCAAGCATAGCAGACGCTGCGCTCAAAACAAAACCAATCAAAAGCACTATCCAGCGGCTTTTGGGATTTTTGTAGATTTCCTCTTTGGTCATGTATTTGCCCTTTTTCTTTTTTGATTTTTTGTTATATTGTACCGATTGCTTTGAAGAGTTTGAAGCAAGATTAACGGGGTGGGAAGCAGGAGAAGGAATTTTGCCGTATGATGCTTCCGCCTCAACCAGTGTGCCGACTGGGATATCTTCTTCAACTAGATTTCCGACAGGGATGTTTTCATCAATCAAATTTCTGACTAAAATGTCTTCCTCTACCTGTCTGTCGACGTATATACCTTCATCAACGAGATTTTTGACAAGTAAGTCTTTTTCAGCCGTACTGTCAAACTGGATGTTTTCCTTTACCTGCCTATCAATCGGGGTTTCTGCCTCGGCAGATCTAACAATCGGGATTTCTGTTTCGGTGATATCAAAAAAAGGAATATCCTCTTTTATTGGCGCGTTAAAAATCATATGTTCACCCGTAACTTCTTTCGGGGAAATCTCGGGGAATATGTGTTCATCGCCGTT
>CAYJCS010000060.1:4776-8372 GCA_964368715.1 uncultured Bacteroidaceae bacterium
GTCCGATACTTCGTTTTGGGAAGTATCGGAGAATATGTAATCATTTGGCTGATTGGTGCCGTTTATGATGTTTTTTTCTCGCTCATCCACAAACTCATTTTATATAACGGAAGTTTAGTTGTCAATATCAAAGGTGAGCGAAAAAACGTCCGAGCCCCCGAAATTTTCACCTAGGTAACCGTCGCGGCCGCTCGAAGAAAACATCAGATTGATTTTTTCGGTATATCTTGCCCACATAACATTTCCGCTCGACGATGTCAAGGAATAGATTGCGCTGTGCTTCCCTGCGTCAGTATCCGTTTCTATGAGTGAAATCGCGCCTCCCTCTTCAACAAGAGAATAGCCGTCGTAACCGCCGAAAACTAAGACTGTATCAAAGCCAGCCAAGTTGCTCTTTTTTTGAATTACGTCCAAGTGGCGGCAGGTTTTGAGCGTTGTTCCGTTGCCGTAAAATACAAGCGAATCACCTTTCGAAAATGCTATACCGCTGCTGCACCCATCGACTCGCTTTGAGCCGATAATATTCCAATTTGTTTCAAAAGCAGTCAACACAGGAACAGAACCATCGTTTGAAGAAACAATAAACGATGTCCCGCTTTCCCCGCTGACAGTTAAAATTTGATTGAACGACAATTTATCAAGATAAAAAGCAGGGCTAAAGCCCGTACCTGTTTTATAATCCACTCCCAAAGTGCCGTCGTCCGCTTGAATAATAACCGTGATTTTATCCGACGTGCTAAACGCTTGTTTTATGATTGTGCCCGCTTTCGAAAGCATAGCGTTTTCAAACAAAAAGGCACTTTTTTGGATTGACGCATCGGCAAGAATTTGGGAGGCATAAAGCCTTGTACCGTCGGTGTAAAACCAAAAAAGCGATTTATTCAGTAGGAATAGTTTGCCGCTTTTAAAAGTGTCCAAATCCTTTTCCGCTTTCAGCGTTCCGTCGGTGGAAAATAAATAAAGTTTTCCCCCGCTGTCATCGTTTGTCGTGACAGCGATTCCGCTTGTCGTCAGTTTGCAGTCGCAAAAAGTGCCGCTTTTAGAGTAAGTCGTTGCCGAAATTAAAGAGCCGCTTTCAAAATAGGCAACCGCAAGTCCTGTTGAGCGCAAATCGCCGTCGGTTGATTCAGTCGAAAAAAATATAAATGACTTTTCTTGGATGTTCACAGCGGACAGAAATATTTCGTCTTTTCCGCCTCCGACGTGTGATGCTTTTACGGCACCGAAATCCTTTGCTTCACGGGGAAGAGTGGAATAGGTGGGTATGTAAGGTTCTTCAGGATTTTTGTCATCCTCTTTATCGTCATATGTGTCTGTTTGGTCGGCTCCCACGGCGGAACCGCTGTCTTTCAATGCGTCATAAAGAAGAAAACTACCAACGCTTACTGTGCACAATAAAAGAATTACAAGCCATTTTGCAATCGTTTTCTGCATAGGTCACCTCGCCCTATACTATCACACACGACTTCCGCAATTTTTCCGTTGCTGTCGGCTGAAATTCGGCGCATAGGAGGTGAACTTGCCAGTTCGTTTATTGACTCTAAAAAGGCTTCGGGAGAGGCTTTGTCTTGACACAAAGCTTGACCGCCGTACTCGGCAGCAAGGGCGGCGTTGTCAATCTGGTCGCCCCTAGATATTCCTTTTGGCAATGGTATAAAGAGCGCGCGTTTTTTTAGGGCGGCGATTTCTGCAACAGCGGTTGCGCCGGCGCGAGATACGATTAAATCAGCAGCGGCGTATGCGCTTCCCATATCAAAGCAATAGGCTAGGGGATAATAATTTTTCGATTTTTTAAATTCCTCGTTATGAGCGTTTTTGCCCGTTATATGAATGACAAAATAGTTTTCTTTAAGTTTTGACAAAGTGTCATTCACAAGATTGTTCAAAAACGACGCTCCGCTGCTGCCGCCAACAATTAGTAATACTTTTTTGGAGTCTGCAATGCCGAAACTTATTCTTGCGGCGGTTCTGTCGGCTCTAAAAAGCTCTTCCCTTAACGGCATACCGCAAAACTTCCCGAAAGTAGAATGAGGATTTGCAGATATCATAACGGCTTTTTTGTGCTTCGCAATTTTGTTGGCAAGCCCCAAAGTCAAATCAGATTCGTGACAAACAACGGGTATATTCAACTTGGAAGCGGCAAGAACCGCAGGCAGAGAAACAAAACCGCCTTTAGAAAAAACCGCGTCGGGCTTTAATCTTTTTAAGATATCTTCTGCGGCGCGCACGCCTTTTTTCAATATTGAAGGGATGTAAAGGTTGTTTTTTATCGCGCTTAAAGACATTGAACGCGTGAGTTTTATAACGGGCACGGCATAGAAAAGCAAACCTGCGTCCGTAGCCGCTCTTTTTTCTATGCTCTCGCCACCGCCGCCGATATAGGCGCAGTCAAAACCTCGCCTTTTAAATTCGTTTACAAGCGCAAGATTGGGGTAGACGTGACCGCCCGTTCCTCCGCCTGTCAAAATAATCAAACTCATCGCAGCATAGTATGAGGTAAATTAAAAAATGTTTGCATATTGGGTTGCCCTGTGCTAATATTTTTTGTATGGAAAAGTTGACAAAAGCGTCGGCTTTTATGTCAAATTTTATCAATTCCACGGAGAGAATTATGAAAACCGAAAAATTTACCTCTTTTGACGGAACAGTATTGCAATGTTATCTTTGGAACGAAGTCCGCAACCCTAAAGCAGTCGTACAGATTTCTCACGGAATGGCGGAACACGCGCGCCGTTATGACAATTTTGCTAATTTTTTGAACAAAAACGGATACGTTGTTTTTGCAGACGATCACCGCGCTCACGGAATGACGTCCACAAAGCAAAGTGCGAAGGGCATAAAAGGTTATCACAAGGGAGATATATACCTCGACACGGTTAAAGACCAAATTGCAATAACCGATTATTTGAGCGACAAATATAATCTCCCCGTGATTTACCTCGGACACAGTTACGGCAGCCTTATCGGACAGCGTTATCTTGAATTTGAAAACAAATCAAGCGGTGTCGTCCTTTCCGGTTCTGCAAATATGAAAGGCGCGCTCATCGGCGTCGGCGCGGCTCTAGCCAATGCGCAGTACAAAGTTTGCGGCGGTGAAAAGATTGCGAAATTGCTTGACAAGATGAGTTTCGGTGCCTACAACAAGCCTTTCAAAGCGGACAAAACTCCTTTTGCATGGCTTTCGCGCGACAAAGAGCAAGTCAAAAAATACATATTAGACGAGCAATGCGGCTACGTTATGTCGATAGCGTTCTTCAAATATTTCTTAAACGGTTTGAAAGCGAGTTACATACCCGCAAATCTTGCAAAAATCGATCTTGACAAGCCTATTGCGATATTCTCCGGCGACAAAGACCCCGTCGGTGGTAAAGGCAAACTCGTGCAAAAATTATACGACCAATACAAAGAACTCGGCGTCAAAAATTTGAGCATAAAACTCTATCCCGATGCGCGCCACGAGATTTTGAACGAAACAAACAATCAAGAGGTTTACAACGACGTTCTTGCCGCAATAGGTTCTATGATAAAATAAAAAAGGGTCTTGATGCCCCCCCTCTTTCCCCACAAGGGGGTATTTCTCCCACCGCTCGAATAAG